>NZ_JAGHZH010000187.1:0-15314 GCF_017746885.1 Roseofilum sp. SBFL
ACTCAATGGTCGCGATCGCATAACTATAGCATCAGGTTAGAGGGTTACTTGCCCAAAAAATCGCTGGATTTTTTCGCCATCTTTTAACGGCTCAAAGCCAAGTGTAGCCTTAGATTCAAGCCTGTTGTCACCCCCTGAGCTTCTCCCCCTATTACCCATTACCAGCGCGAAGCGCTACAGTGAATGAAAATTGCCACTTGGAATGTTAACTCGATTCGTACCCGACTAGATATTGTTCTGAATTGGCTGCGAGATAACCCAGTGGATGTGTTGGGGTTGCAGGAAACTAAGGTAATTGACGATCTATTTCCGCGATCGCCCTTTGAAGAAGCAGGATATCACGTTTATATCTCTGGCCAAAAGGCTTATAATGGTGTCGCCCTGATTACGCGATCGCCCCTTTCGGATGTCAGCAGTGGCTTTAGCCCCATTTTAGGCGCAGATCGGGTGGGGGAGTTTGACGAGCAAAAGCGTTTAATTACCGGAGTTTTAGACAATATCCGCATTATCACAGTTTATGTGCCCAATGGTGGCGACTTTGAAAGTAATAAATATTTCTATAAATTAGATTGGCTCTCGCTTCTACAAGATTATCTTGATATTCTCCTCAAGCGCCATCCCCAAGGGGTGTGTATTAGTGGCGATTTTAACATTGTTCCGGAAGATCGGGATGTGCATTTTGACGTTTCTCCCAATAGCCAAAAAACCGGAACGACTGCCAAAGAAAGGGAAGCCTTGCAACGCATTCTCAAGTTAGGATTAGCCGACGCTTTCCGGAAATTCAACCAAGAAGAAGGTCAATATACTTGGTGGGATTATCGCCAAAATTCCTTTAAGCGTCAGCGAGGTTGGCGTATCGATCATCACTATTTATCGGCTCCGTTAGGCGATCGAGCTTCAAAATGTATCATTGATATCGCCCCTCGACACTTGTCTAAACCGAGCGATCATACTCCCGTAATTGTCGAGTTTTAATCCCTATTTTTTTATGATCAAAATATTATTAGTAGACGATCAAAGCTTAGTCAGAGAAGGATTATCGAGTCTCCTACAAACCAAACCCGATCTAGACGTAATTGGAGCTGCTGAAAATGGCAAAGTTGCCGTTGAACGATCCCTATCTTTACAACCGGATGTCGTTTTAATGGATGTACGGATGCCGGTTATGGACGGGGTTGCTGCGACTAAAGCGTTGCAAGAGCAGTGTCCCCACATTAAAGTTTTGGTCTTAACCACCTTTGATGATGATGAATATGTCACCCAAGCTGTGCTTTACGGTGCGAAGGGCTATTTATTAAAGGATACGCCCTCAGAAGATTTAGCCGAAGCCATTCGATCGGTTCATAAAGGTTATACCCATTTGGGGCCAGGATTATTAGAAAAAATGCTTACCAGTCAACCCGAACCAGAGGTGAATTCTGCACCACCAGAGTTACAACTGTTAACCCCAAGGGAGCAGGAGGTTTTGAAGCTCATTGGTGCGGGTTATAGTAATCGGGAAATTGCCAAAACCTTGTATATTTCTGAGCGCACGGTGAAAAACCATGTAGCCAATATTTTGAGTCGGCTTAATATCCGCGATCGCACTCAAGCGGCTATCCTGATCAATACCAAGTTTTCCAGCAGTAATGGATGAAGGATAACCCTCACATCCAACGCCAAATTTTAATGGTGGCATCACCACTACCGGTAACTAAGGTTAAACCATCTTGGCTTAAGGCGATCGCCCTCACCCACCAGGAGTGATCGTCTAAGGTAGAGATGGACTTCCAGTTCTCTAAGTCCCAGATTTTGATGGTGCGATCGCGACTACTACTCAACAATACCTGACCATCAGGACTAAACACTAAGCCAAAAATAGAATCGCCATGTTCAGTTAACGTGCGAATTTGATGACCCTTGAGTGAATCCCAAATCCGAATCGTACCATCATCACTACCACTGGCCAAAATCCGATTACGGGGACTAAACGCTAACGCATTAATCCGTTGCGCATGGCGCGGTAAATTTAAATGGAGCGTTCCCGTTTCCACATTCCAAACCTTCACCACTCGGTCTTCTCCTCCACTGGCTAACCAGCGACCATCAGCACTAAATGCTAAGGCATTTACGGCATCCGTATGACTGGTTAAGGTTAACAAAAGTAATTGTTCCCATTCGCCATCTGGAGTCACGGCTAACTGTCGCACTCGTACGGTTTTATCGTTTGAGCCACTAGCTAATAAACTGCCACTGGGACTAAACACCAGAGTATTTACCCAATCACGATGATCGTTTAAAACCAAAATTGGTTGGGTGTGAACAATTTGTTTATCAATAGACTCTGGTAAACGCCAAAATAAAATCCGCTTATCATGACTCCCACTGACTAATAATTCCCCTTCAGGATGGATAGCAACAGCTCCCACAGAAGCCTCATGACCCGTTAAGGTAGACAGCAGAGAAACCTTCTCTAATTTTTGCCCGCTCATCCGCCACAAACAGAGGGTTTTATCTTCACTGGAACTGGCTAAAAGATTGCCTTGGGGATGGATAGCTAAATCCTGAATTTTACCACTATGGTGATGGAGGGTATGGACACAATGCCAATCTTGAACTGCAGGAGGAGAGATTAAATACCCTTCCGGTACAATCACATTGGGGGGACTCGGCACAGGGTTCATATCGGCAATCACAGCTTGGGCTGACTGATAGCGATCGCTGACAATATCTTTGAGCAGTTTATCTAAAATTTGTCCCAGGCGATCGCTAATTACAATCTCTTGTTCTTTGAGTGTTTCTCGCCATAGCCAATTCCCCGTTAACGGATCGAATAATTCATCAGGCGATAACCCCGTCAGCAAATGAATACAAGTCACCCCCAAACTATACAAATCACTGGCCGGATAGGCGCGACCACTGCGGATTTGTTCTATAGGAGCATACCCTTCTGTCCCAATTTTTGTACCGACTCTGGCCATTCCAGTGGCCGTTAACTGTTTGGCAATGCCAAAATCAATTAACACCAGTGCTTTGTCTTGTTTACGGCGAATAATATTCGTGGGTTTAATATCCCGATGCACCACTTTATAGCCGTGTATATACCCTAAAACCGGTAATAATTGTTCGAGAATATCCCAGATTTGCTTCTCACTAAATGCCCCTTGATGCCTTAACTCTTGCCATAGGGTGGGGCCACGAATAAGCTGTTGAACTAAATACAACTGTTCCTGATGTTCAAAATAGGCTAATAGGGTGGGAATTTGTGGATGTTCTCCCAATTCATGCAACCGCATGGCTTCTTGGTAAAACAAATCCGTGGACTTTTGCACCGATTTGTCCCGTCGTTCTCCTGTCGTTTGAATTTGGGGAGAAAATTGTTTAATCACGCAGAAGCTGCGAAGTTTGTCTTCATCAACCGCGAGATAGGTACGACCCATTCCCCCCCGTCCCAGGGGTTTGAGAACTCGATATCGACCCCTAAGCAGCTCTGTTAAGGGTTTTCCACAGTTTTGACAAACCCCTGCATTCTGTGGATTTTCGGGGTGGTTGCAATTGGGGTTTAAGCAGTAGGCCATAGCCGGAAGAGCAAACAATAGTCGCGTTTCTAATCTATTCTGACAGAGGATGGTAAGGTTGGGGTAGGGGTGAGGGAATGGGGGCGTGGGGGAATAAGGGGATTGGGAGACACTCCAGACACTGCAGACACCGGGAAATCACTTATTCTTTACTCCCTACTCCCTATTGCCTATTCCCTAATTGGCTAGGGTTTTATGAAAGTCTTGTTGTACTTTTTTCGCCAAACGGCGAGAAACTTCGCGGACAATTTGTTGCAGGAGGCGATCGCTAGTCGTTTGGATCAAAGATTGGGGTAAGCGATGGATAAACTGGGGAAATCTTACGCCTACTGTTAGATCTAGACTCCATTCCCAGCGTGTCATCACTTCCGGTAGAGGTGAGGGAAGGATGAGATAGCTTTGCAGTTCCTGGAAATATTCTGGGGTAGGACAACAGGGAATTTCGGCCAGATAAAATTGTCCGTGGAAGTTTACTTGATAACCTGGGGGCGTATAATTGGGGAGTTCAATGCTACAAATGCGATAAACTCCTGTTTCATCACAGGGAATCAGTTCGAGTCCTATTCTAACTTCAACTTCAAATTGAAGCGCTCCATAGCGACCAATGAGTAAATCATAGGCATTGTCGCCGATAGAGATCGCTTTCATCGGTAGGGCACACCGAGTAAACCAACTCGAGTGATCGTTGACATAAGTAGCAACTAGAGTCTCTGGTGCATAGAGTTCTACACAGTCGGCATAGTTGAGATGAAAGTACATCCATTCAAAGCCCATTGCCTGAGATACTTTAGAGGACAAGGCTTTGAAGCGATCTCCGAATTTGGGCGATCGCTGAGGTTGTTCGGGAGAGGAAACGTGGTTTTCAGAGCCGGAATCTTGAGAACAAGCATCTGTCAAAACGAGAAAAACCTCCTAGAAACCAGATTGAGATATTCCATTGTATTACCAGATCGTCAGGGTTAGGTTCTCAGGAGCAATAGGATCACGATGCAATCAATGAGGCTCAAATCCCTTAAGAGGTCTTTATTCTTGTTTTCTTCTGGTGAGCTTGAAGACGATTCAATTTCCGTGACGCTCTCCCAGGCTACTCCCGCAACCTGACAAATCTTTTGAAATGCATGTCGATCGATGGGAATCCTACGCCAAAACCTGCGTAGGGTTGCTTGCGATGTTTGAGCATCATGCCACCAGAGAGCGGTTTGAGTTTTTGTCCATCCTTTTTGGCGAATAGCTCTATAAACGTTGTCTAGTCCGGCTTTGGAGGCTGTGAGTGTATCTGCCATAACCCTATCTTGCGATTGCAACAACTAGAGAAGTGCATGACCTCTCTATAGGGTTCTCAGTTTTTAAGCTCAATTTTTATGCACTTTGAGCGAAATTGTTACATAAATTTACATTTTCGGGGTAGGAGGCAACTGGCAATCGATCCACTTGCAAAAAATGAGTCAAACTGAGTCAGTTTTTGCCCTTCAATCTGATATTGTTAGTAAATTGCCCAAAAAACACACAATAAATCATTAATTTCTTTTAATCTTCAAAACAGTTTTTGTTAGCTAAAATAGATAAGTTAGTATGGAGACACGAAGACATAAATGCAAGAGGAACTGAAATCAGAATCCATCTGATTTCACCTCTTTTTCTCCTCTAACTCCCGCACTGCAAGGGCTAAACATCTACCGATCGAGAGACTAGACTGATGATTCGCTTCGGGACACAAGAAAATGACATAATCGTTGAAACCCAGGAAAATGATATTGTTTGGGGACTAGCGGGGGCAAATATTATTGCTAGTAATGCAGGCAGTGATGAACTCTATGGACACCAAGGAAACGATGTCATTTTAGGCGGAATCGGTGCAGATACAGCGCTTTGCGCTGGGGAATAGGGAATAGGGTTGTGGTACATGGAGAGAGAGGATTCAAGCTTGTGTTTCATAACAGCGCTTTGCGCTGTAACATCTGGGGAGGACTCGATAATGATTTCATCAGCCTCGGACTATGCTAGAGTAGCAGAAAATGCAACAGTACAAGGGTTATGGAAGCCTTAAGAGATCGCTCTCTCCTCCCCGATCTCTACAATCGCAACTATTACCTGTGGCTAGAAACTACATCACAGTTGTTACGAGATCGCCAACTCGATCGCATCGATCTAGAGCATCTAGCAGAAGAACTCGAAGATATGGGGAAAAGTGAGAAATGGGAGATCGAGAGTAACCTGGAAATCCTGCTGATGCACGTACTCAAATACCAATATCAAACTGAAAAACAGACCAATAGCTGGGGCTATACCATTTACGAACATCGCGATCGCATTCATAAAGCCTTTCGAGATAGCCCCAGCCTAAAAAATATTTTAACCAAATTTTTGAGGATTGTTATGCAAAAGCACGCCAGCGAGCTGCGATTGAAACCGGAATCAACAGGGATGATTTTCCAGAACTGTGTCTGTTTTCCATAACCGAAACCCTAGATATCAACTATTGGCCGGAAAATCAAGCCGCAGACCACTCCAGTTTTGAGTCCTAAATTGTTAAAACTTGCACCCATTCTCCTGGATGAATCCGATCTTTTCCTGCGGGAATTACAGCAAACCCGGTGGTTCCAGCTAAATTAATTAAATTAGCGGAAATTTGCAAACCTGGAGCTAAATCGAACTCACAGCCTTGGGGAGTATAAGCTAAATTTCCCCAAACATAGGTTTCTCTGGGGCCTCCACGTAATAAGCAGCGATTTTGGGCTAGGACAAATTTCGGTTGCCATCCACGGCTATAACCGGATAGCTTTTTCAGAGCCGGTTGTACAAATCTCCAAAAGCAAACTAATGCCGAAACTGGATTTCCCGGTAAACCAAAATAATATAAACAACTGGGAATTGAGCTTTCGATAAATGTGGCAAAGGTTAAGGGTTTACCGGGTTTTATCTTTACTTTTGTCACATGGAGCGTTGCGCCTAATTCTTTCAAAATTCGGTCAATATAATCATATTCTCCGACAGAAACTCCCCCGGAAGAAATGATTACATCCACCATGGATAAGGCTCCAGAAATCGCTTTTTGAGTCGCCTCTGGGTCATCGGGAATAATGCCAAAACAATGGGGAATGCCTCCCATTTGGGCAATCCCGGCAGCAAGAGCATACTGATTAGAGTCTACAATTTGACCGGGTGCTAAGGGGCGATCGCAAGGAACCAATTCATTTCCTGTAGCAAAAATTGCAACTCTCAGACGACGATAAACGCTAACTTGGTTACATTGGGCAGCCGCTAAAATGGCAACTTCGGGCATATTGACGAGCATTCCTGATTGCAGCAAGATATTACCCACTTGATAAAAGCTCCCTTGTTTGCGGATAAATTCTCCGGATTTAGTAGCCCTCAAAACCGACACTTTTTGGTTCTGTAGCTGAGTGTTTTCCTGCATGACGATGGTATCTGCACCATTGGGAATCATCGCTCCCGTAAAAATGCGGGCGGCTTGTCCTCGCTGTAGAGTGAAATCAGGCACTGTACCGGCCGGCACTTCTCCCACAACTTCCAGAACTGCCGGATTTTCTGGGGAACACTCGCGCACATCCAGATAGCGAACAGCGTAGCCATCCATGGCTGAGTTGTCCCAATGGGGAAAATCGAGACTACTGGTGACTGGACGAGACAGTACGCGCCCCCTGGCTTTATCCAGGGTGACCATTTGAGACTCAGTTTCGGGGTTGAGGGGATGAATGCGATCGAGAATTAAGCGTTCAGCTTCGGCAACAGGTAGCATGGTTAGGGAATAGGGAATAGGGAATAGGGAATAGAGAGTTGTTAATTAACGGCAAATTTTGTAAATTTCCGTGCATTTGGGTCGTGAAAACCAAGGACAATCAATTGTACAATCACCTCTTGTTCGGGATTGTGATGAACCTCTTTGGCAGATATCAGGATTCATCAGGTTGGGTTAAAAATTGTTTGAGTCGGAGTAAACTGAGGGTTTGACCTAAGTTGAGCGGTAGTAAAGTCACTCCTTCGAGTCGGGACTGTATCCATCCGTCGCCCCACATCCATTCATGGAAGCCGTCAATGCCATGACTTAGGAGTAAGCGTAAGTGCCGATCGCCAGCCAAGTCAACTTGATGGGCGATCGCCACCGGCCCCATCCTACTGGTAAATGTAACTCCAGCACTCAATTGTTCGGGTAACCCCTCCGATAACGTTTGCGGCCATAACCACTGACGCAGGCGATCGGGATACAACAGACTCTGACGAATCTTAGCTTCAGAAGCCTCAACTTCTATCCGTAACTGACTCGATTGAAATGTCCCAAACATACCTATCAATCTCAATTGCAAGAGTTCCCTTCTCCAGTATGCCAGAGAGATTTGTCACTGATGTAAAGTTCACTTCCCTGTTTAGAATAAGGAAAGTGTAAAGAAATGTAAGGGGTTTTATGGTAGACCAGTTAATTCGGGCAACGGCAGCCGAGGGTGGTATTCGAGCCGTGGGTGTAATTACTACCCGCCTCACGGATGAGGCTCGTCAACGACATAACCTGTCCTATGTGGCGACAGCAGCGCTCGGACGCACCATGGCGGGAGGATTATTATTTGCCTCTAGCATGAAAAGACCGGGATCGAGAGTAACGATTAAGGTGAATGGGAATGGTCCTTTAGGTTCGATTTTAGTCGATGCGGGTTTAGATGGTACGGTGCGCGGTTACGTCCACCATCCCAGTGTCGAGCTACCCCCCAATGAGAAAGGAAAACTGGATGTTGGAGGAGCAGTCGGTAGGGAAGGCTATTTATATGTGGTGCGAGATGTGGGCTATGGTTATCCCTATTCCACCACCGTAGAATTAGTCTCTGGAGAAATTGGTGAGGATTTAACCCATTATCTGGCCACTTCTGAACAAACTCCTTCGGCTCTCATCCTAGGGGTCTTTGTAGATGCCGATGGAGTACAAGCGGCTGGGGGACTTTTGCTGCAAGTTTTGCCGAAAGCAGCCGAAGACGAAGAGCTGGTGAGTGCCTTAGAATCTCGTGTATCTCAGTTATCTGGGTTTACTCCTCTGCTCCGGGCCCATAAAACGCTGCCAGAAATTTTTCAGGATTTGTTGGGGGATTTCGATCTGCACATTTTTCCAGAAACTCAGATGGTGCAGTTTTATTGTCCCTGTTCGGTGAATCGGGTCTTAGGAGCGTTGAAGTTACTAGGACAGGAAGAACTACAAGATATGATCGAAAAAGATGAGGGTGCAGAAGCCACTTGTGAATTTTGTCAGGAAGTCTATCACATTAATTCCGATCAGTTGGCAGAATTGATTGAAGATTTACAAAGTAATACCGGTTCTTAGAGAAGCCAACCCGAAGTTTTATTCAGGCTCGATCGGTTGGCGTTTCTGAACGACAACGGTAGGATAAGAAGACCAATTATCGGAACCGCCAAGGTTCTTAGGACTTTTCTTCAAGTCTCAAACCTAGCCCGATAATCTTTTACCTTTTGCCTTTTGCCTAGCTCAAAGCGCTATTTTTGCTTTGTTGATTGGCGATCGCCTGCATTGCCCCCATAATATAGCAAGTTTCCCAAACTGGCCCTATGAATTCTCCATCCCATACCCCCGACCCCAATTTCAAGGTTCAGAATATCGGCCCTCAATCCTGGTTATTCTGGATTGCCCTGATCGTTCTTGTGCCAGGAGGTTTAGGTTTTTTAAGTATGTTGACTTTGGTAAAACTGCCGAAGTTACCCAACTGTGACCAGGTTCAATGGGCAACGGCTTCCGCTTCTCTACGGTTGCATTGTGCAGAATTAGCAGCTCAAGAGCAGACAGGAGAAGGGTATTTAGAGGCGATTGAAATTGTCAATGCGTTGCCTATGAATCATCCCTTACGACCTCGGATTAATCAATCGATTGAGGATTGGGCAGAAAATATGCTGGTTTTGGGGGATATGCTGTTTGAACAAGGTAAGTTGCAAGAGGCGATCGCCACAGCGCAAAATATTCCCAGTGATACCACAGCAGCCGATTTGGTCAATAATCGCCTGCAACGCTGGCGGGGCATGTGGGATAAGGCGGAAGAGATTTATGCAGAAACAGAAAATTTAATCCGCAAACGGCAATGGACTCAGGCCTTCCGCCAAGCGACACAATTGCTCAAGATCGATAATGTTTATTGGTCAGAAAACCGCTATCAAGAATTGACGCAATTGATCCAAATGTCTCGTCAAGATGGTAAAACGTTGGCCGAGGCAGAAGATTTGGCAGAGTTAGGAACGGTGGAGGATTTGCTCAAGGCGATTGAGTTAATGGAAAAGGTTGAGAAGTCGAGTTATTTGTATGGAGAGGCTCAAAATCTGATCCGTAAAGTGGGGGGCCAGATGATGGAGGTGGCTGAAGAGCAGTTAGAGGAGCAAGATGCCCAAGGCGCGATCGCTATTGTACAAAGAATTCCGGCTACTGCCCAAATGGAGAAACAGGTGGAAGATTTTACGGTTTTGGCTAAGGCTCATCAATCTACCTGGAGTAATACCGTTTCAGGATTAGAAAAAGGGATTACTCAAGCGAAACAGATTGATATTAAACGACCTCTCTATGGCAAAGCTCAATATCTAATTTCTCGATGGGAACGGGAAATTGAAGATGTGGCTCGATTGGAAAAAGCTCGTAATATGGCTCGTGGTGGTGGGGTGGATGATTTGGCCAAAGCGGTGGCAGAAGTATCCTTAATCTCTAGCAATAATCCCCGCTATCAGGAAGCTTCAACTTTGCTGAATACCTGGAATACTGAAATCCAAACGATTGAAGATCGGCCCTATTTGAATCGGGCTGAATCTTTGGCCATAGGCGGAACTCTGGAGGATTTGCGATCGGCTATTCAGGAAGCGAGTATGATTAGTCCCGGTCGCACTCTCTATAGTCAAGCCCAAGAGAAAGTTGACCGTTGGCAAGACCAAGTGGAGCGGATTGAAGATCGGCCCTATTTAAATAATGCCCAAAGTTTGGCCTTTGCGGGTGATGCTCTCTCTTTACAATCTGCCATTAATGAGGCCCGACGGATTGGCTCTGGACGGGCGTTGTATCCCCAAGCTCAGGAAAAAATTCGTCTGTGGGCGGATCAGTTAGAGCGTCTGGAAGATAGACCGTATCTGGATCAAGCGCGAAATTATGCCAATTTGGGCGATCTAAGCGGGGCGATCGCCTCAGCCAGCCAAATTTCTCCAGGTCGCGCTCTTTCTGATGAAGCTAATGGTTTAATTGAGGATTGGCGATGGGAAATGAGGGGACAGGATAATCTACAAACGGCTCAACAAATAGCGGCTAAGGGTTCGCCAGAAGATTTAGTGGCAGCCATGAATCAAGCTGAACAAATCCCTTGGGAACATCCTTTACGTTCGAGCGCCGAACAGGAAATCAATCGTTGGGGGCAACAACTGTTGAGTTTAGCACAAGCGCGATCCAGTTACGATCTGCCAGGGGCGATCGCCATTGCCGTTAAAATTCCCCCTAGCCATAGTCTCTATTCCAGCGCTCAATCCCAAATTAGGTCTTGGGAAGCGCGTCTAGCTCCTCCCGTTTATACCCCAGAACCCGCTCCTCCGGTACTTGATGTACCAGAGTCTGTTACTCCAGTACCGGGTTTGGAGGTGTTACCGATTTCTAATCCCAATTAACAAGGAATAATAGGCTATTTCCACGTCCCCGCGTCTCTATGTCTCTCGACTCCCTGCCTAATCTAGGGAAACGGCATCCACATCAACTGTGTTTTTGGAAGTCGTTTCACCACTGGGGGAGGTGGCCGTTGATGGCTGTTGCGCTTTCACCCGGTCTAAAATTAGTTGGGAGACCTCCGAAAGCAAAATGACCATGACTGCCACATCATCAATTTGACCAGCGATCGGAAGTATATCCGGGGAAATATCTAGGGGGCTAAAAATATAAACTAACGTCCCCAGAATAATCCACCAGCGATACTGGGGATTACGAATCATATTCCGATACCAGGTGTACAGGGATTGAATTGGGTTACTCATAGAATCTCTTTCTCTCATTGCCTCCATTGTGGCAAACTCTTATCTAAAATGCGGGTAAGGATTTCCCCACCTAGCTCGACGGCAAGGGAAAACCTGATAATAAACTCCGAACATCCTAAAATGTAAGACAATCGAAGAACACCGATCCATTATCCAGCGTTTAGGCACAGAGAAGCAGATAACTATGACGATCGCAGAAATTTTAGAGAAGGGGGGGTTAACCATTGGCCCATTACTGTTCTTATCCGTACTTGCCCTCAGTACGATTATTGAACGGTTATGGTTTTGGTGGACGGTCTTAACCAAGGAAAAAGAATTGATTGTGCAAATTCTTGAAGCGGCACGGGAAGACTGGAGAACTGCACCGGAAATTGCCCGACGCGCCAGCGATCAACCTGTGGGTCGATTTCTTTATGCTCCTTTACGGCTGAGAAATCCCGATCCGGAGGTCTTTCGGTTAGCTCTCGAAGCAGCAGCCGATGATGAATTGGCTGCCATGCGTCGAGGAGATAAAATCCTAGAGGCAGTTATTTCCCTCTCTCCTATGTTGGGACTCTTGGGAACGGTGTTGGGATTAATTAATTCCTTAGGCTCTATTAGTATTGGCGATTTGGCTACGTCTTCCACCCGTGGGGTAACCTTGGGGATTGGGGAAGCTTTAATTAGTACTGCCGTGGGTTTGGTAGTTGCCATTACTGCTGTTGCCTGTTATCGCTTATTTCAAGGCTTGATTTTTATGCAAGTGAAGCTCTTTCGCCGCGCTGGAAGTGAGCTAGAGCTATTGTATCGTCAACATTGGTCGGATGAGGAAAGCGATTATCTCGAAAAAACTCCCCGCACGCTACGCAAAGATTCCGTGAAAGCGGATGGTTCTGATGCACCTTAATGAAGAGGGCGATCGCCGTCTAATACTATTTCTCTATGATGATGTGCTTTAACAAGGGGCTCCCAGCCCCTTGCCTCCCATGGATGAAGGGCCAATTGCCAGTTTGAACTTGCCGGTCTTACACTAAATAAGTTATAAGGTAAGAGCCTCTGTGGAGCGAGTGTAAGACCAGAGGCGAGTAAATCGTTGAAGGCAACTGCTATGAAGCAGAAACCTAAATTGTGAGGTTTCCGCTTCGCGGACATGAATAGGAATCCCCGTTTCTTTAGACCAGGGAGGAGGTCAATCACTACAACAACTATTGGCTTGATTAATGCACTGAAGAATTAAGGGTAGTTCAGATAGTGCAGCAGAGTTTTTGTCTTGAAAATTACTGTATTCACTGTAACCTCTAGAGATCTCTTGGCGAGAAAAATCAATTAACTGTTCAATCTCTCCTGACAACGCATTAGACTCTATCAGAATTTGTCCTGCTTTCTGATTTTTGGCTCTAGTTCTGTATCATTTTTAGACAGGAAATAGGCAGATAAGCGATCGCCATCCCCTAGATCTTGCCAATGGATTTCTAGAATATCATCAATCATTCTACTATAAGTAGAGTGATATCCTGAATGTTTAGGCAACTCCACATCCGTCATCATCTTCAATACTTGTTGTTGTTCGTCAGTAGCAGGTAAGTAAATTCCATTGATCGCAGAATCAAGATCAAATCCTAAATCTATAGCTGCTCTGACCAAAGGACTGTTATTCGCACTTTCACCAGGAATCACATGATGAGCTTGATATTTACCCTCAGGATAGTATTGATTCGTATGGGGAATTTTGTTATCTGTAACTTTGCCCATATTGTTCCTTAAATCACCAGAATTGGCTTCGATCTTGGCTTGAGAGCTAGAAGGTCTAGAAGGAGTTACAGGACTTAGAGAGCTTCTGAGATAAACATCTAGACTTTCTCTATTCAAAAGAGCCAGATACTTAATACGTTCATTCAGAAAAGACTTAATTTTTTCTCCTTGAACCAGATAAGCATTGAAATTGGTCTCCGTTCGCAACCAACCCGCTCGAAACTGTTCGGCATAATTCCCTTCTGAACAAGCATTAAAAATACGCCAAAAATTTTCCAACTGCATATACTCTGATCCGAGCTGATTTAAGTGATTTTCCAAGCTTTTGCGGTACTCGATTAATCGCGCTAATAAAACCTTCGTATTGGTGTTGCTCATCTCAGTCATGCTCATTACTCAAATAGGCTCAAGAATCAGGCGGGCCGGAAAATTTGGGTTGATTTTCTGCTATAGAATCTGTATCTATTTCTTGCTGGCGGCGTTTACAATCCTCTTCAGTCACCAAACTCGATCGCACTCCAGCTTCATTGACGAGATCTTCTCCACTTTGTAATCCAAATCCACGCACATCAGGAACCGGTGCAGACATACTCCCAGTAGCAATACTCCCACCGAGTAATCCCGTCGCTATTTGAACAGCCGCAATCCCTTTTTGAACCGCTCCTGAGAAACTACCAGAAGCGCGATTCAGACGAATCAATTGAGCTTTCCGATAGTTGAGTTCTTGATTGCCTCGAACTGCCAGATTATACGCTGAATCGGCTTGACTTCTAGCTGTATTACAACTAACTTGTGATTGAGTTACCTTGCTTTCTGCTTGATGAATTTCACTCGTTGCGGCTTCCGCTAATTCATGTTCTTGAATAGCTTTGGAATTAGCTTGTGTAATGGCACGATGGGCAGATTCAGCGCTTTCGAGGCTCCGTTCGGCTTCATTGAGAGCTTGGTTGGCTTGTTGGGTAGCGGTATTAGCATGTCCTACCGCTGTCAATGCATAGCTAACTGCTTGCTGGCAGCATCTTACTCTTGCTTGCGCTCTCTCTAATTCTTGCTGTGCAGCATGAACTTCCCTTTGTGCTTCTTCTAGGATCTCAATAGCAACCACAACTTTAGCTTGTGCTTTGTTGTAGGCTTCTTGTTCCGAGTTACAATTCTTTTTGCGTTCTGGATCGTTGATACAGCTACGCAACCTGTCTGCCGCAGATTCTAAATTGCGTTGGGCAGATGCTAAATTTCTTTGGGCTTGTTCATACTGTTGGATCGCCCTCCTGAGTTGTGCTTCTGCTCGTGCTTGCCATGCTAAAGCCTTTTGCAATTGACTTTCCCAAGTGGCAAGAGTGTATTCTGCTTGCTGCCGAGCATTATTAACGATTTCTAGCGTTTCATGGGCTGTTTCTACTGCTGACCCAGACTGAGAGAGCAAATTTTGCACTTCGCCATTGGCTAATTCTACATCATCTAAATCGTCTTTCGCTTGATTGAGGGCGATCGCACTCGATCTTAATGCCTGATTAACGCGCTCTTGAGAGCATTTTTGCGTATGTTCGGCATCTCTTAATGTATCGCTGGAAACTTGATTAAACTTCTGACGTTCCTCTTCTAACGTATCAAAAGTACGAATTAAGACACGAGGATCGTAATTTTTCACAAACTCCCCTCCGATCTATTCACAGCTTCTAAAGCATCGATCCGTTCATCAAGAAAAGCTTTAATCTTTTGCGATTGATTAATATAATCCTTAAACCGAGCATCAGTTTTCAGCCATCCCGAGCGAAATTGATTAGCATAATTGCCTTCAGAAACTGCATTAAAAGCACGCCAGCGCTGTTCTAATTGTGCATATTCTGAATTCAATTGGGCGATATGCCGTTCTAAACTGCGACGATACAGCGCTTTGCGCTGTAATGGTGTACACTGAAGAAAAGAATGTTATGGAGGAGCTAATGAAAGCATACAGCGTAGACTTACGAGAGAAAATAGTCAAAGCGCATTTAGTAGAAAACTATTCAATCAGACAAGTAT
>NZ_JAGHZH010000188.1:0-77261 GCF_017746885.1 Roseofilum sp. SBFL
CAACATGGCTTCCGCAAAGCCGAAAATATTAAACGCGCTCTTGATGGCGAATTTTACTTTTATTCCTACGTCTTCGGCTTTGAACCGGCTGACAAAGGCGCAAAGATTGAGATTGAGAGTTAGAAACCGGGTTTGTGCGTTCAAAACCATAGGTTGGGTTTCACTTCGTTCAACCCAACATTGAGCCAACCTTGGCAGAATTCTTGAAAACTTTAATTGGCTCCAGAAAAATCAGGACGTATTCGCCGCTCACCAAGAGAATTTAGGCTGGGTTTGGCGTTGATACTTGTTTAAGTCCCGATAAAAGAAAGACGGTTGATATCCAGTCAACCGTCTTAAGAATTAGCTAAAAATAGCAAGGTTCAGGCTTGAGCCATAGGTTAGAGGGGTTGGTTCTTAGTCCGTAACCTTGGTTAACACTGGAGTCTTTTGATCCTCAGACTGAATGGTCACTTGTCCAGACTCATCCACGTCAACAACGGCTGTAGACCCTTCACCCACTCGACCAGAGAGCAGTTCTTCCGCTAAGGTGTCTTCCAACAGGCGCATAATGGCTCGACGCAGGGGACGCGCACCGTAGGCGGGATTATACCCTTCTTCAATCAACCGGTCTTTGAATTTATCGGTGACTTGCAGGGTAATGTCTTTTTCGGTTAAGCGCTTGAAGACATCTTTGAGCAAGATTTCGGCAATTTCTTTGACTTCTTCCTTGTTCAACTGACGGAAGACGATGATTTCATCTAACCGGTTGAGGAACTCTGGACGGAAGTAGGCTTTGAGTTCTTCGTTGACTAAGGAACGGATGCGGTTATACTGGGCATCTTCCGCGTTATCCTCGAACTCGAACCCAAGTCCACCACCACCTTTTTCAATCACCTTAGACCCAATGTTACTGGTCATGATCAAGAGGGTGTTCTTGAAGTCTACGGTGCGTCCTTTGGCATCGGTTAAACGACCATCTTCTAAGATTTGCAGCAGCATGTTGAAGATGTCGGGGTGTGCCTTTTCAATTTCATCGAAGAGAACGACGGTGTAGGGACGACGGCGAACGGCTTCCGTGAGTTGTCCCCCTTCGTTGTATCCGACATATCCAGGAGGAGAACCGATCAGTTTGCTGACGGTATGCCGTTCCATGTATTCGGACATATCGAGACGAATCATGGCTTCTTCAGAACCGAAGAAGTAGGAAGCCAAAGCTTTGGTTAACTCGGTTTTTCCAACCCCAGTGGGCCCGGAGAAGATGAAACTGGCAATGGGTCGGTTGGGGTTTTTCAGACCAACACGGGCGCGTCTGATGGCGCGAGAGACGGCTTTGACGGCATCTTCTTGACCGATAATCCGAGTATGGAGGGTGTCTTCCATGTGCAGGAGTTTTTCGGATTCGGTTTCGGTGAGTTTGTTGACGGGAACTCCAGTCCAGGAGGCGACGATATGGGCGATGTCTTCTTCGGTAACGATGGGGTCATCGCTGACTGAGCCTTCGTCTTTGCCTTTGCTGGCAATGGTGCGAATTTGGGATTTGAGTTCCATTTCGCGATCGCGCAATTCCCCAGCTCTATCAAAGTCTTGGGAGCGTACCGCATCATCTTTTTGCTTGAGAACACCGCGCAGTTCGCGATCGAGTTCTTTGGCTGCTGGGGGCAGTTTGGAGTTAATTAAGCGTACCCGCGAACCGGCTTCATCAATCAAGTCAATGGCTTTATCGGGGAGGTAGCGGTCAGAAATATAGCGATCGCTCAATTTAGCGGCTGCATCCAAAGATTCATCCGAAATTTTCAACTTGTGGTGTTGTTCGTACCGCTCGCGCAGTCCGTGTAAGATCTCAATGGTTTCTTCCACAGAAGGCTCACCGACCATCACCGGTTGAAAACGCCGCTCTAGGGCAGCATCCCGCTCGATATGTTTGCGGTATTCATCTAAGGTTGTGGCTCCAATACATTGAAGTTCGCCCCGAGCGAGGGCAGGTTTGAGGATATTGGCGGCATCGATCGCCCCTTCAGCCGCTCCTGCGCCAATGAGAGTATGGACTTCATCAATCACCAGGATGACATTGGCTGCTGAACGAATTTCATCCATGATTTTCTTCAGCCGCTCTTCAAACTCTCCTCGGTACTTGGTTCCCGCCACCAGCAGACCGATATCGAGGGTAACGACGCGCTTATCTTCCAGGATATCTGGGACATCACCATGGGAGATGCGTTGAGCCAACCCTTCGGCGATCGCCGTTTTTCCGACCCCCGGTTCACCGATCAGTACCGGGTTATTTTTAGTCCGCCGACCCAAAATTTGGATCACCCGTTCAATTTCCGTTTGCCGACCGACCACGGGATCGAGTTTTCCTTCGGCAGCCAATTGGGTTAAATTTGACCCAAACTCATCTAACGTTGGGGTCTTATTCGAGGAACGTCCACCTACCGCCGAAACTTCAGCCGTTTCACCGAGCATCCGAATCACCTGAGTGCGAACCTTAGACAGATCCACGCCCAAATTCTCTAACACACGAGCGGCTACCCCTTCACCTTCGCGAATTAAACCCAAAAGTAGATGCTCTGTGCCAATATAGTTATGTCCCAACTGACGAGCCTCTTCTAGGGATAGCTCTAGAACCCGTTTGGCTCTGGGTGTAAATGGAATTTCTACAGCGACAAATCCCGAACCCCGGCCGATGATCTTTTCTACCTCAATCCGGGCATCCTTGAGATTGACCCCCATGGATTTCAGGACTTTTGCGGCCACTCCCGTCCCCTCCCCAATCAAACCGAGAAGGATTTGTTCTGTGCCCACAAAGTTGTGACCCAGGCGGCGGGCTTCCTCCTGAGCTAACATGATCACCTTAATGGCTTTTTCTGTGAAGCGTTCAAACATGGCGTTTTCCCATCACCTGCTGCTTTTTGGTAAGCTGATTCTAACATAGGAAAATCGTTAGGTTATTGTGCGGTCAGTAACAGAATTTAGGCCGGTTTTCCGCCCTTCTCTGGAAAATAGGGATGGGGAGATAGGGAGATAAGGGAATGGAGGGGATGCGCAGATCGCTGATTAGCAATGGGTAATCGGCAATCAGTTTTTACTCTCTACAATCTGGGCAAATCCTTAGTCACTAGGGTTGACTGTATTCGGATCGATGCCCATGGCTTGCAAGCGCTCCTGTAGTTCTCGTAATTTAGCCTCAGCAGCATTAGCGCGATCGCGCTCCTGTTCGGCTCGTTCGTGTTCCTGTTCGGCTCGTTCGCGTTCCTGTTCGGCTCGTTCGCGCTCCTGTTCAGCTAACTCTTGAGAGAGGAGAATCAAATTCCCCTCGGCATCAAAGAACCGTAACCAAGGAGCCTTTTCCTTAGTCAACGTTCCATCCCAAACGCCTAACCATAATTCCAAACTCTGACACCATAACCATCCCCGTTCATCAGCAACAATTTCCTCATAGCGGCCATTACTGTTCAAATGCCATCCTTGCAAAGACTGGCGATTGAAGGGATTATAAACAAAATAATCTCGTGTTCTAAAGGTTTGTTCATAGATGTTTTTTTTCGGGCCGGTATCCCCACTTGCTGTTGAGGGGGACATGAGTTCAACAATTACATCTGGATAACGCCCTTCCTCTTCCCAAACCACCCAACCTTGACGCTCTTTTGTGCCATCCACATTTAAGGTCACAAAAAAATCCGGCCCTCTAAAATCGCGATCGCGGGCTTGGCGACTACTGTAGTAGACAAACATATTCCCACCGGTAAAATAGTCATCGCGTCCTTGATAAGCTTGGTGGATAGCTTCAATCAAGACATTCATGGCGATGCGATGGCGATTACTTTCCAAGGTCTCTCCATCATCAAAAATTAAATCAGTAGGAGGTAAGGGAGGAGTCCATTCCTGTTCGGTTTCAGTTTCTAATGTTTGGGTCAGTGCAACAGACATAGTTCACCTCTAGGATCGTGGACTATTGAGTTCCATTATACTCTTCTTCTCAGATCATACTTATCATAAGTCTTCTGGTGTATTGCAGTTGTGGAGCATCTGAGCAACTGTGGCATCTACGGGTAAGGGTTGTACCGGAATGGAGGATAACCAGTGTTGAAAGGCACTACCTCCATTCTGGATAAAGGATTTTAGAGTCAGTTGAAGCTCAAAACGGTAAAATCCACACAAGGGTTCCCAGTACTTTCCCTGAACAGGAACAACGGCTAAGGTCGATTCAGGAATATCCGAGAGTTGGGCGATCCAGTGCTGCAAAAGACTGGGGTCTAAGTTGGGTAAATCGCAACCGAGCAGTAAAATCCAGGGATGTTGAATCCTTTCCCAAACTTGAGAGAGAGCAACCAAGGGGCCGTTTCCGGGGTTAGACTCGACGATCCACTGGCAATGTGGGGGGGCGATCGCCCAATAGCGATCGGGCCAAGGCGTAACGATATACACCTGCTCTGTACATTGGGCGGCGACTTCCGATACCCGTTGCAGCAAAGGGACTCCATTCCAGGGAATCAGAGCCTTGTCCTGTCCCATGCGGGAACTTTGCCCTCCGGCTAAAATAACACTGGCTACGGTAGCACTGGGAAAGATAGACATCAGTTATTGATAGCTTACAGCCGTTCCACTTGCTGCGACCATCAGCATACTACTACCACCGGAAACCGAAATCGTTTCATAGTCAAGATCGATACCGATAACAGCATTTGCGCCCATTTTCTGAGCCTCAGCTACCATTTCCTTCATCGCGGTTTCTTTGGCTTCCCGGAGTGATTTCTCATAAGCCCCTGAGCGTCCGCCCACAATATCACGAATGCCAGCAAAAAAATCTTTGAAGATATTAGCCCCTAAGATTGCCTCTCCACTGACGACACCATGATAAGCGGTAATCTGATATCCATCTAAACCATCTGTTGTAGTCACTAGCATAATATCACTCCTCATCCAATCAGAATTTGTCTCGATCTTAACTCATCCCCATTCCCTATTACCTATTCCTGCCCTCTTTATAGCGCTGTTGTATCTGCTCAATGCTAAACAGAGCCTCAAACTTTAAACCCATGGACTGGTAATATTCTGCACCTCCCTGGAGGCGATCGACTAATGCTACAATCTGGTTCACTTCATATCCCACAGCCCGCAAGCGCTCCACCGCTTTCATCGCCGACTGTCCCGTAGTGACTACATCCTCTAGCACCACTACCTTAGCGCCCTGGGGTAACGTCGGTCCTTCAATATAAGCCTGAGTTCCATGACCTTTGGCTTCCTTACGCACAATTAACGCTGAGATGGGCCGCTCTTCATAAGCAGAAACTACACTCACCGCAGTCACAATTGGATCGGCTCCCAAAGTTAAGCCTCCCACAGCTTGCACGTCTTCAGGAAGCATATTTAACAATAACTCGCCGACCGCCACAGCTCCTTGAGGATGGAGGGTAACCGGTTTACTATTGATATAGTAAGAACTTTTTTGGCCAGAAGAGAGTAAAAAATCTCCCTCTTGATAAGCCAATTGACAAAACAAATCTATTAACTCTTGACGTAAGCTCAAATCTACCATGAGGACACCTGATCTTTCCTGCAAATTATAGCGCTGGTAATGGGCAATGGCTAATTGGTAAACTATAATTTTTGATGCCTAAAGTACCATGACCCTTGCCCGTTCGAGTCCTCTTGATCTTGAGGTGATTCCCATGCGTCTGCCGGATGCAGACCCGGAATTACTGCACCATGACCCCTTAGCTCCTGAAGGGATTCCCCTCATGCTGATTCCAGGAGAACCCAGCCAGCTTATGGTCAAACTGGGTAATCCTGGAGAACAACCCTTGAATGTGACCCTAGAATTCCGGGGAAATTTGCCCCAGGCTTGGTATTCTTGCGAGAGGGAAAATTCCCAAATTTCTCCTGGAATCAGTCAAGATATTATTATTGAATTCCAAGCACCGGATGACTTTTTTGAGGCATTCCTGGCCCTAAGAGAAAATTCAAGTTTACGGATTAATTATAGTGGTCGGCTTCAGGTGTATGGAGCGATGCCGGGAACGGTAAGCCAACTGATTGATGTGGCGGATATTAACTTTTATGTGCGTCCCCAATCTAGGTATTTAGACTTTTTGCCCCAAATCTATCGGGAAGTTGATTTTGTGGGGCGGTTTTTGAAGATTATTGAAGAAACGTTTAACCCGGATGTGCAGATGATGGCGAGTTTATTTGCTTATCTCGATCCCTTAACCGCGCCCCAATCTATGCTGCCATTTCTAGCCCATTGGGTGGGTTGGGAATGGCAATCTTATTTGAGTTTAGATCAACAGCGATCGCTCATTCGCCACGCCTTAGAAATTTATCGCTGGCGAGGCACGCGTCGAGGGTTGCGACTCTATTTACATTTGGCTACGGGTTTACCCTTAGATGATCAGGTAGAACGGGAGGAAGATAAACATATTGCTATTCTGGAAACCTTTAGCCAAGGATTAGTTTTAGACCATTCAATTTTGGGGCAAGATGCTCTGTTGGGTGGAGGTCAGCCATTTCATTTTCGGGTACATTTGCAACCCGATACTCCAGGGTCGGTGGATGAGGCTTTGGTGCGTCAGGTGATTGACCAGCAAAAACCGGCATTTTGTACCTATGAGTTGCAAATTGATTAGTGGATAATGGAGCAATACCTCCTTAGGCCAAAAGTTAATTAAGTTTTAATTTTTTCCTGAAAATGACGGTTTTATGGCCATACTATCTGTTACAGATCGTGATTGAGTAAGGCTTGTGACGTTATCTGCCGATCCCGGAAGTGGCACAGAGCTTCCCTACCCTGTTCCTCTAGAACGGTTGGTTGTCCATGATGGTTTGCTGTTAAATGCTCATCGTTGGCAACGGGCCCATGAATATCATCGAAAGCGCCAGAATTTATATTATCAGGCGCTCCATCAACCTGGAATTGTTTATGGTTTGGGGGTGAAAGTGATTTCAGCTCCTGATAGCATCGCAGCCCAGTATCGTGACGGGCGCTGGTTGGAAGTGCAACCGGGGATGGCGATTGACTGGATGGGAAATCCAATTATTGTCGATCGGGCGATCGCTTTTCGCATCGCTCTGAGTCCCAAGGAAATCCCAGTTACAGTCTATTTAGTACTCAGTTATGTCGATCCAGAAACCCTACAGCGCACTTCTGAGGTGGAACTGGTTCCGGAAACGTTCCGCATTGATGAGAAAAGCACTCCTCCATCAGGTTTAGAAGTGGAGTTATGCCGTTTGCAGCTCTCTGCTGGAACGGTGCAGTTATCCCCGTCTGGGGGTTCCCTGAGCAAAGTCGAAGGGAGCAAAGTTGGGGATGTGTTTGCGCCCCAGATCAATCAGTTGGATCTGCGCTATCGCTCTGCTGTGGGAGTTCGCCCCCAAGGAACGGTACAGGTTGCCTATATGCAGGGTGGAAATGGGGGCGATCGCCTGACGGCTTCTAATTTATCCTGTTTACTACAAGCATTTTTAGCCCTCGATCCAGGAATGCGAGGGATTGAAGAAGTCGCTTCGGTTACCTGGAGCAATACCGAGAACTCGGAAGGGTTGGAGGAATCTTGGGAGATGACTGCGACTCGTCAGGGGTTGGCTTGGCAAGGTTATGATTTAATCTATTTAAGCTACAATCAGGCGCTGAATACGAATGAGGCTCAACAGGCAAGTTTACGGGCCTATTTAGGATTAGGGGGGGCGATCTTCATTGAGCTATTGGAAGAGGAGACCCAGGTAGATGAGTTGAGTTTTGTACAACAGGAACTGTTAGAGGCGATCGCCGATATTGGCGATACAGCAGAGTTACAAGAGGTGAAAGCCCAGTTAAACGAAGAATTAGCGGCTTGTGAAGAAGAATTAAATCGCCAAATTCAAGAGATTTGTGTATCGATAGAACAATTAGCCATCAATTTAGGGATGTCTGGCACCCATTTAGGGCAGTTATCCCCATGGCATCCGCTAAAAACCCAACCTTTTTTATTTAGTGCCCTACCCAAAATTAAGCAAAATCCGGTTCGCCTGTTTAATTGGGGAGGCGTAGTTTTGGCGATCGGGGATTTATCCTTAGCGTGGGGACTCGACAGTGGGCTAGAGTTACCCAGAGAAAAAATTCGCAATGCCCAAGAATTGGGGATTAATCTTTTACATTTTGCCTGGCGCAGACGGCATTTAACCCAATTGCAACACTAGGTTCAGAGGGCGGAAAGGAACAAGACATCATGAGGAAAAGAAAATGAAACGTTGGCACAATAGTTTACTGATCCAGCATGTGGGCTATTTTTCCGTGTTGTCCCTAGTTTCGGTGGTCGGGCTAGCGATCGTCATTTACTATCAGTCTGTTGAGTTGCTGAAAAAATCGATTACTAGTCAAATGGAAGTCGTAATTTCCATTAAAGAAAATCAGATTGATAACTGGTTTTCTCAACAACATAAAACTATCTTACTGATCGCTCAAACGCCAACCCTAGTTGACTCTTATGCCAGTTTTCTAGATAACACAGATCGGCAATCCTATCAAACAATTGAAGATTACTTTCGCACGATTTTAACAACGGAAAATACCATTCAATCTTTATCCATATCCACCAACAGTGGGATTGTTTCTATCTCAACTGAAGGAGAGGAAGAAGGAAACTATCAACCCCTGGGTGATTCTGTCACTTATTTTACACAAGAAAATCTAGAAACCGTTCGCCCAACCTTATATACTTCTCCCATTACACGGGAAACGGCAATGACTTTTGCCACTCCTTTACTCAACGATCGAGGGGAAAGAATAGGAGTTTTATCTGTTGATCTTTCCCTAGAAAAAATTCATGAAATCATGCAAGAAGCTACCGGATTAGGGGAGACAGATGAATCGTATTTAATCCGCAAACAGGGACAAGAAAATCGATTGGTAGATACCCAGGACTCAGAATTAGCCAATCAATGGGTACGGAGTCCAGGAATTGATGCTGCCATGTCAGGTCAAGATGGGATTGATTTTTATCAAAATCATAAACAAGTAGAAGTGATTGGCAGTTACCGATGGTTAGAAGATAAAAACTTGGGAATTCTCGTGGAAATTACACGAGAAGAAGCATTTAGTGTTTCGGGAACTATTGCCATTAACTTACTATTTGGGGGATTTTTAGTTGCAGTAATATTGTTAGTGATTGTCTATATTTTATCTCGCAAAGTGACCCAGCCAGTATTAGAAATAGCGCAAAATGTCAATCAAGTCATTGATGGAAACTTAATGATAAAATCTAAACAGTTACGAAAAATCAGTCAGAGAGGGGATGAAATTGGACAATTAGCGCGGGGATTTGATGAAATGATTAAAGTGGTTGATTCACGGCAGCAAGATCTAGCAGAACAAGTGCGAAAATTGAGAATGAATAACGCTAACTTAAGCCAAGCACAAGAATTGGAAATGGCTTATTTCAAAGCCTTAAAGCGTAAAGCACAATGGATTAGAAATAAAGAATAACTTAAAGAATATCTTATCTGGATCTATTTATGGTTTCCCTAAAAAAACTCATTCCTATTTTAACCGTAACGCCCTTAATGGCAACCTTAGCATTTACGGGAGTATTAGCAATCTATAATAGAGATAAAACTGTAGATGAACTCTCTAGGTCTTGGATGAAGGAATCTGTGATGCAAATCAAAAGTCAGGTACACCTTAATCTTCGACAACCAGAGATTATCTATAAATTGAGCTTAAATCGTTATCAATCTAATCCACCAATATGGAAAGATCCACAGAATTTAACGATTAATTTTTATAATAAGATTCGTTTTTTCCCCTCGGTTAGTAATATTTTTTTTGGCAGTCCAAACCAAGAATTTATCGGTGTTAAACTCAATGAAAGTGGGCAATTTACTCAATCTTATTCTGGGGAAAATACGGATTACCAACATATCACGTCTCTCCTAGATAGAAACGGTCAACGGGGTCAAGTACTGAGTAAAAACTCAGTCTTTAATCCAACAACTCGTCCTTGGTATCAAGCAGCACAGAACACCAACAATCTAGTTTGGAGTCCGGTCTATCCAGATTTTACGACTCGCCAGTTAGGAATTACCGCAGCTCAAGCAGTGCGCGATCGCCAAGGGAATTTAGTTGGAGTTTTAGGAATTGACTATTTTCTCAATAGCCTCAATCAATTTCTGCGCGATCTATCCATTAGTAAAGCAGCAAAGGTTTTAATTATTCAACAAGATGGACGATTAATTGCCAGTTCCGATCCCGATCCGTTAACCCTATTCGATCCAGAATTAGAAACTCACTTAATAATTACTCAAAGTCCCGATCCCATGGTGCAAAAAATCGGAGAAATTTTGATCGCCAAATTTAGTGATTTTAGTCTCATATCTGAAGCTCAGTCCTTAATTTTTTACCACAATGGACAAAAGCAATTGGTTTGGGTTGAACCGATTGAAAATCACTGGGACTTACCCTGGGTAGTGGTTGTAGCATTGTCAGAATCGAATGTGTTTCATCCAGCAGAAAAAAGGACTATTTATATTTTTATGATTTTAGCGGCAACTGTGGGCAGTGTTTTGGCAGTCTGGAATATGCATCAATTAGTGGTGTCTCCTCTGTTGCGGTTAAATACAACAGCAAAACAACTCAAAAAGCGAAGATTTAAACCCGAAAAAATTGCAGACTTAGTTAAACGTAATGACGAAATCGGTCAATTTAGTCGTGTTTTTGAAGAAATGGCATTTTTAATTCAAGAACAACAAAGCAACTTAGAAAAAAGGATTGAACAGTTAAGCACATATAAAAACAAGATTTATGCTTCAGAAGACACGGAAAATCCTCCAGAATTAAATTTGAGCTATTGGGATTACTTGAAGCAAAAATCACAAAAAGTTCGGCGAAAAACGACCCTTGAAAAACATGATTAAGAATCTGTCTATCCGCTATCATCTTCCTCTTTTAATTGTTGCCCCTTCTGTTTTAGTAGTCGGCTTAATAGCCATCATTTTATTTCAAAGAACTAGACAAAATATTAATATAGTTTCCGTTGAGTTAGCCCGTACAACCACCGCTAATGTAGAAGATAATCTTCGGGATTATTTGTCAGTTCCTAATACGATCAATCAGCTTAATCTTCAAAGCATTGCATTAGGCGCTCTCAATCTAGACGATTTAACCAATTTAGAACTCTATTTTTGGAATCAAATTCAAATTTTTGAAGGCGTAAAAAGTCTGTATTTTGGCAATCCTCAAGGAGAATTTAGGGGAGCCACTATTCTTAACTCAGGAGAAGTTGGAATTAGTATCGCTGGACAAGTAACGAATTCTAGTGTAATCCGTTACGCAACCACTAGCGATGGTCGCAAAACTGAAATTGTACATCAAGTCGCTAATTATGACCCTCGTATTCGTCCTTGGTATCAAGCTGCACTCCAATCCAATAAACCCATTTGGACTGATATTTATCAAGATTTTTCTGCCCAAGAATTAGCAATTACTGCTGCACAAGTTGTTAAAGATTCTCAAGGAGAAATCCTTGGTGTTTTGGCGGTCGATTTATTCTTTCAGGGGATCAATCAATTTCTGCAAGACTTAACTATTGGTAAAACCGGACAAGTTTTGATTATCAATCGCGAAGGAGTCTTGATTGCCAGTTCTAATCCAGACTTGATTGCAGAAGCCCAACGTAATCAAGATCTGTTAAATATTGTGGAGAGTGAAAATGAGTTGATTTCAGCGATCGCCGAAAATTTACTCAACCAATTTGGTAGCTTTTTTCGACTTGAAAGTACTGTGAATTCGTCTCTTACATGGAACAGAAAACACGTTAGTGTTCAAGTCAAAAGCTTTCGCGATCGCTTAGGCTTAGATTGGCTGATTGTGGTGATTATTCCTGAAGAAGATTTTATGCAACAAGTAGCGATCCAAGCCTGGATAACTTTCGTGTTAGAACTTTTGATTTTATTATCGTCTTTGGGGATTGGCTTAGGAGTCAGTCGCTGGGTGCTGCAACCTATTTTTCAATTTAGTGAAGCTGCCGATCAAATTAAATCCCAATCTTTTAATCCCCAAACCTTAGAGAATTTATATCAACGTCAAGATGAAGTGGGCGAATTAGCTAGAGTCTTTGTAGATATGGCTGTAGAAACCGGAGATCGCCAACAAAGCCTTCAAGACGAGTTAAACCTATTAAATTTCCAGGTTAGCCAATCTAACGATAACCCCTACGAACTCACCGCCTTGAAGAAATGGCAGAAAAAAGCATCCTGTATTCGGACGGTTTATGATTATCATCCCCATTTACCTCAGCTTCTGTCTCAAGTTCCCTATTATCAGCACTTAACCCCTGAACAGTTAAGCCAGTTAGTCATGGAGGGCAAAATTAAACGAGTTGAGGTGGGGGATTATATTTGTCGGGAAGATCAACCGGGAGATGAGTTTTATATTATTCTCACTGGTTCTGTCCGCATCTTTGTGGAGAAAATCAATAAACCCTTAGTTATCCTCTCTTCAGGACAATCTTTTGGAGAACTGGCGCTCATGCTTGGGGGAAATCGAACGGCTACGGCGATCGCGATCGAAGAAACCACCCTATTCTCGATCGATCGCCTCAACTTTGGCAAAGTCCTCCACCAATACCCCCAAATGGCTGAACAAATTGCCCAAGATCTCCATCGTCACCAAACCGAACTCCAAGAGCGCAAGCAGCTCCTGGCGGAATATGGCCTCTTAGAAGATGACGAAACCGACCTCTTACAGCAAATCAAATCTCGAATGAAAATCCTCTTTAATCTCTAAACCTGCCCATAGCCAAAAGCCATCATTATGAAATCCTATCCCCTCGTTACCTGTCACATTAACCCTCGCTCTAGAATAGAGAGCAAAGCCTTATCAGAGTCGGGTTTAGAGGTGGGTAGCCCTGAATTTGTAGATTGGGCACTCAAACACAAAAAGTTCAAAGTTCAGGTCTATTGGGAACCCTTTAACTATTCTGTAGTTTATCGCATCACTTGTTATTTACGCTCCGATCAACTCTGGTATGCGTCCCAATGTATCGGCGGTATTTTTAAACAACATCGACTCGGAAAAACGGAGGAAATTACTACAGCAAAACTCATAGAAGCGTTGCAATGGTTATGTCCTGACCCTCAAGCGATCGCCCCCGCCTTGCCATCTGAGTCTGAAGATACCGTTGATCAAACTCCCCAAACTAACAAGCGG
Source organism: Roseofilum sp. SBFL (assembly GCF_017746885.1). NCBI lineage: Bacteria > Bacillati > Cyanobacteriota > Cyanophyceae > Desertifilales > Desertifilaceae > Roseofilum > Roseofilum sp. SBFL. Next base: position 13,160 of record NZ_JAGHZH010000188.1, read on the forward strand.
AAATTCAATCAAACCTTATACTATCAACTGCTGCTAGAAATTGAAGATTTGAAGCAACAGATAGAAGAACTTTTACAAGACAATCAGAACTTAAAAATCGACCGCGAACAACTCTGGCAGCAACACGCCAAGAGTGTGAAATTACGTCAAGAATTGCAAGAAATAGTGACTCAACTGATGGCAGAACGTGAACAGTATGAAGAGCAAATACAAACCCTTAATCAAGTGGTTAACGAGCTAGGGACAAAACTTGAATCGGTGAATCTAAAAACTAATCCTCGCTGGTACTATGCCAATCGCTATTATCAAAAGTTGCAGGAAGCTTTACAGGGCAAATCGCTGTAATGGGGGAATGGGGGAATCTCAGAAGTGAATGATTTTCATGATGGTGCATCCATAGATCCTCATCCCATTCTCCGTGTCCCTGTATCTAGAGTGTCTTCCCCATTGTCTATTCCCTCTTTGAGGTAGACATACTCTAGAGGCACATCGCCCGTTTTATCGGTAAAGTTAGGATAGCGAATAACGGGTAAAAGTTCTTTCTTCTGGGAATTATTGCCATGGCGCACTTGTAGTGTCATATCAGTAATATTGGGCCCCCAGACAGAACCCGCAGTCCGGGCGGTATCTTCCCACATGACGTTAACGACATTCAGTCCGAGGATGCGGACGCGATCGCACAGTTCACTCTCTTGAGGCATCCGAACAACCTTGTTAATCGTCGTTTCAAATCCCTGATTGCCATTGATCATTTCTGCTTCACTCAAATAAACGTTAATTGCCCCTAACTGTTCACTTCGAATCACTCCTCTACCCAGAACCGTGAGAGTTTCAGCTCTGAAACGAGAATATCCTGAAGAGAAAGAGCTAGTCTTGATTCCAGATGATGAGAATAGCCAGATTATAGCTCGGGGATATTTAGTCAATGAAACTGCTCCCAATTGGGAAAGTAAGTGGAATTTGGCGATCGCGAGTCCAGATGAAGCCACCCAACAATTGTGTCGCTCGAATATCGAGTTAGGTATTGATGCAGGAACTCAATAGATTTCTTGGGGAATAGGGAATAGGGAATGGAGAAAAATTTTTTACCGATTACTCTTTTGCCATGCCGATCTATTTGAATTTTGACTTAATCGCTGAGGCGATCGCACATTTAGAATCAGTGGTGAGTAACGATATTGAGGGAGCCAGCATATACCGACAATTAGGGGATTTATATTTATTGAATTTGGGGCTGGTTCCTCTAGCTCAAGCATATTATCAACAAGGCTTGAATCAGATTACTTCCGATAATTTAGAAGATCGAGCGGCGATCGCCTATGGTCTCTCTCAAATTTACCAGGTAATGGGCGATCGCTCCCAAGCCCTCGATTGGTTAACTGAAGCTCAACAAAGATATCGAACGTTAGGATATACCCAAAAACTCGAAGAGATTCGTAAAGAATTACGCATTTTAGAATAGTTTTAACCACGGCTTAACGAGGAGAGTGTGATTAAAAGATTCTAAACCTCCCAATCTGTGTTTCTATTTATATCTTAAAGTTTGTGCAAAAAGCGATGTGATACCCTGAGTGTACCAGGGATTAGATACTCTATTTATCCGGTTCAGGTTCTCTCAGGCAACTGATTATTAAATTGAAAGGAAGTCTACAATTATGGAATCAAACCTGCAACATTCTCTGAAAAAGTCTCTACTTGGTGTTCCAGAGTACCTTAGTATAGGCTGGTCAGAGTTTACTAAGAATATTCAAATCTTTTGCATTTTTACGTTGATCACTAATTTACCCCTTTTACTATCAGAGCAGCTCTCTGGTGGCCTAGGCATACTGCTTTCTATCATCGGCAATGTCCTGTTGATCGTAGTTGGACTAGCTGTACCCAATGTTGTTGAGCGCTCCATTCGAGGCCAGAGTGTAGAAATGATGACAGTATTGGAAAATGCTGCCCCTAAGTTTTTTATTGCGTTCGTTGTCAGCATCGTCGTATCTATGCTTGTTGCGCTGGGCTTGATCGTATTGATCGTTCCTGGTATCTGGCTGTCGATTCGGTATAGCTTTACCTACTATGCTATTGCATTACGCGATTGTGGTTTCGATGCTATGGGCTATAGTCAAAGTCTGGTTAAAGGTCGTTGGTGGGCTGCATTTGGACGATTCGTACTTTTAGGGTTATCTGTTTTTATCCCGATTCTACTTTTGACTTTTGCCGCAGGTATTATTAGTGGTCTCCTCGGTATGGTTGGGTTAACGATTGCTGCCTTAGCAGTCTTGTACTTAGCGATCGGGATAATTGGCTATTATTTTGCCACTGTATCTGTGATTATGTTCCTGAATTTCGACTACACAGCTCAAGGCTCTTCTGGCTCAGTTGGAGGATAGTGCTAATCATTGTATTTCGCTATAAACTTGCATTTAACAAGGGGCTGGGTGCCCCTTGTCTTTCAAGGAGAGATTGATTTTAGCAAACATTTAAGGATTTGATATTGGGTTTAAGTCGGTTCGAGAAAGTCGTAGAGAATTTCATCGGGTTCATCATCCATATCGTCATCCGGTTCTGACATAAAGACGGTTTCAGAAATGGGGGTTGGCTGACTCGATGGGGCGCTCAATTGTTGTTGTCGCATGACGGTAACGAGGGTATGTAGTTGATTAACCGTTTGTTTTAACAGGGTGACCTCTTTCTCTAAGGCAACCAAGCGATCGCCGGAATTAGCCGCTACCTCTCCCAAATAAAGCGCGATCGCCTCTTTCACGACTTCTTGTGAGGTTTTCTGGCGATCGCTGGCTATCTTTGAGATCTTCTCTTGCCAACTGCTACTGATGTTTACCTGCATGACTTGCTCCACCGAGATCTGTTGGTTATCAAGAATGGATATTATATCAAATCCTTAAATGGTTGCGACAAATGTGTACTGTAGAGACATGGTGGGGGAGGGCGGGTTTACAAAAATAGTTGTCAGTCTACAAGATTTGGGTATAACCCGCCCCTACAAATCTCTGTAGCGTAAATAAATAGATTTGATATTACCCTAATAATAAGGAATCATCGGCTAACTCTTCCCCTTGAAGCTGATTAAATCGCTCCAGCAGATCGGCAACTTCTAACCCTTCCCGTTCCTCGCCAGCAATATCTAAAATAATTTGTCCTTCATGTAACATAATCGTGCGATCGCCCATCGTCAATGCTTGACTCATACTATGGGTAACCATGATCGTGGTTAACTGCTGCTCTCGAACGATTTTCTGGGTGAGCTGCAAGACAAAATGGGCCGTTTTTGGATCGAGAGCTGCCGTATGTTCATCTAATAATAAAACCTCTGTGGGAGCCAACGTAGACATCAACAGACTCACCGCTTGTCGTTGTCCTCCCGATAATAATCCCATGCGATCGCCCAATCTGCGCTCTAATCCCAAGCCCAAACTGGCTAACTGTTCCCGAAACTGGGCGCGACGACGGTTCGGAAGCGCCAATTTTAACCCGCGAAAGCCTCCCCGTTGAACGGCTAATGCCATGTTTTCTTCAACGGTTAAATTCGCACACGATCCCAACAGGGGATTTTGAAACACTCTAGCGACCAACTTCGCCCGTTTCTGGGTTGGCCATAGGGTAACATTTTGATCGGCAATATAAATACGTCCAGAGTCTGGCAGGCGATCGCCACTGACTAAATTTAACAGCGTCGATTTTCCTGCCCCATTGGAGCCAATGACGGTGACAAACTGCCTGGCTGGAACCTGGAGGGAAATCTGCCGCAGCGCTGGAGTTTCTAGAGCCGTACCCGGATTAAATGTGACACAAGCGCGATCGATTTCAATCATCGGTGGAGTCTTCTCCCTGATTCTGTTGATTGAGAAGAATATCTAGTATAACGATCTAACCGCTCATCATTCCAGCGTTCTGTACTCATCGATTCTTTGCCTTTAATCTTCTTTTGAATATAAGTTCAATTTTACTGGTTCCTGATTTAACTCGATTGGATTGGGTACTGTAGCATGAAAAACGGTTTTCCCATTACCTATTACCCATTACCGCGCGTTTCGGACTTCGTCCGACATGAACATGTCCGCGAAGCGGAAAGCGCTGTATCAATCTGCCGCACCACAGTTAACGCAGAATAGGATACGCCTGCGGTTCCTTCTCCGGGATGGGTGGAGTCTCCGACTAACCAGAGGTTGCCGATGGGGGTGCGGTTGGCGAAGCCGAAGGGACCGAAGGTGGTTAAGCGTTGTCCCATACCACCGACGATACCGCGATCGCGCCCCGTATAGTTGGCAAAGGTTCTCGGTGTGGCGGCTTCGACGTGAATCAGGGTTTCTGGAGTCAGGTGGAAATACTGGCTTAAACGGGCGATCGCTCCTTCGGTAAATTTTTGCTTCAATTGCTCGTAGTCTCCACCGTTCCACCATTGCTCCGTATCCGTAAAGGAAGAAGCGGTAATCGTCGCTTTTCCATCCGGTGCGCGTCCATCTCCCGGATGACTGACGGAGACAAATAGGGAGTTATTCTCGCCAATGGGGCGATCGTAATCATACAGAAATTGCAGATGGGGCGGGCAATTTTCGGGAATAGCGGCTTGTTCGACTCCCAGATAAACGACAAAAGCGCCACTCGGTGAAGGGACTTGCTTCAGACGCTGGCTATAGCCATTGGCGTATATTTTGGTTGCCAGATCGTCAGACTTCAAGAGTTGCACCAAGTTATGGATGGTGACATTGGCAACGACATAATCCGCGTTTTCGCTCCAGGTTTCTCCGGTTTTCATATTGCGGATGCGAACGCCAGTTACTCGCGCATTTTTGGTTTCGATTTGCTCGACGGTGTGGCGCATGAGGAGAGTAGCGCCATCTCGTTCTAGGGAAGAAACGAGGCGATCGCTCAAAACTTGCATACTCCCTTGCAAATGATACAGCCCTTGGGGTTCCTGGGAAACACCCAGAGCGGTTGCAGCATACAAGAGTGCGGTTTCCGTGGTATCGACTTGGGAGTAGAGTTTCAGTTGCAGATCGAGGAAGGTTTTTAGGCGATCGTCTTTTCCCACGCCCATCAACCTCAGTGCATCCCACACCGTCAACAGCGCAAACGGCACAGTAATCAACGTATCCGGGCGCATCGCCTGCACCAGTTGCCACAAATCCCACCAATCACGCGGAGGCAGCACCGGATCTCGCCCCTGAAACCGCCAACTCGCTTTAAATAACGTATTCATCAACTGCCAAAACGGCTCACTTCCCGGAAACTGTCGCTGCCGTTCCTGTTGCCATTTCAGAGGATCTCGCCACACAGAAATGGGTTCAGTTTCCCCCGGCAAAAACACCGCACAAGCCGGATCGCACGGTGTTGCCTCCGGTAGCGCCATCTCCAATTCCTCAAAAATCCGATGATGAATCCCCCCCGCCTCCAACCCTGCCACCTGCGTCGCTCCCACATCAAACGTAAACCCGCGCCGCTTAAACGTCGAAGCACATCCCCCCGGTACAATGGCTTGATCCAGGATCAGTACCGAATACCCCCGACGAGCCAGGAGCGCGGCAGTAGTTAAGCCGCCAATACCCGCACCAACAACAATACAGCGAGGCTTGGAGGAGGAGTGAGACTGAGCCATGATCTGAGCAGTAAACAAGGGAACATTAACGATTGTAACGTTCCGTTAAGTTTTTAGGGAGCTATAATTGCATCAGAGGGCGCACGGTAAAAATCTCATCAGCTTTCAAAGGCGCAACTGCCGATTCAGGAACAATAACAGTATCAATTGACTCTCCCAGAGCATTGAACACTTCGAGTATATATCCGGTTTCTCCTTGATTTGGATGGGGAACCTTATCGATTAAAGTAGCAATATCGCCTTGTTTTAGGTTGTATTCTGGGAAGTCTCGGTTAAGAGCAACTTTTTGATAGAGTGCGATCATTGTTCATTTTCTGTTTCAGGTTGATTTCGCTACAGATTGGGGTAACGAGTAAAGTTATATTCTGCCGTTCAACGACTCTAACGCATTGGCCCTTGAGTAAGGTCGTCTCCTCTATGGAGGTAGCTGGCCACCAAGACCCTCGGTAATACACTCGTCCCTGTCCATAGGGAGGAATGGGTTGATCAACAACTGCTTCTCCTTCTATTGGAATAACTGGATCATTTGACGGCCAAGGAAAGCTAGGTCTTTCTTTCTCATTTCTGTCCCCAAAAAAATTTCCCTCCCCAAGAAACTGTAATAATTCTTCAGGCTTGCATGCAAGAATCATACACAAGTTGGTAATCCGGATAATCCAGTCTAAGCCACTTCTACCCTTTTCCCAGTTGGCAATCGTATTTTCTGTCACACCCAGTATTTCGGCGATTTGCAGTTGTGTTAGTCCTTTCTGTTGACGCAGCTCGGCTATGCGCGATACAGGTTTTGAACTTTCCATGAGTCGGTTGCTTGTCTTTCGTTTCCTTGAGTCTAACACATCTTAACCCAAAAAAATTTAGGCAAAGCCCTTGACAACCCTAAAATATTTTAGGCAAAATAGTTGGTAATCTAACTCATGGACGTATCCCCATGAAGAAACACTTTAGACTCCCCATCTGGCAAATCACCTTCCCACTGTGCGCTGTATTGATTTTCGGTATTGGTGCATTTGCAACATTCCACATGGTTGAAGGACGCTATCTCTTTGACGTAGACATTAGCCCCAACCGGATTCAAATCAGAACGGATGTCGATAAGCGCGAGAGCAACTCCCCTACAGAGGAGACGACAGAGAGCGATGAGGGAAATCAGAGCAACCCTGACAAGAGCGAAGATCTTACTGTAAAGTAGGGTTGGTGTTGACATAGAGTAATAAACTTTACTCAATTGCCATCATGGTAAAATACCCTCAGAATTAAGTTTTAGAGTCAAACCCTATGAAATGGCGCGTAGTGTTAGAAATAGATCCCCAAACCCATGATTGGGCGGTTTGGTGTCCAGAATTACCGGGTTGCGTCTCAGCCGGAGAAACAGAAGCAGAAGCGTTAGAGAATATTCGGGAGGCTATAGCCCTTTATCTAGAACCGGATAAGATTGAACTGAAATCTGGTGCAATTTTGCGAGAGGTATCTGTAGGATGACTCGTATTCGACGTATGAACGCCGATCGAGTAGAGCGTATCTTAACTGAATATGGGTTTGAGTTAGTGTCACAAAAAGGAAGTCATCGTAAGTGGAAAAATACTGAAGACCAACTTCAGGCGATTGTCCCTTATCATAAAGGAAAAGACCTCCCCATTGGAACTCTACGCAACATTATGATAAGCGCCAATATTCCAGAAACGGAATGGAAAACAGAGTAGATCAAATTCCTTATTTCAGGTTGTATTCTGGGAAGTCTTGGTTAAGAGCTACTTTTTGATAGAGTGCAATCATTGTTTCTTAGATTCGGTTCGTAAAGCCTTACTTTTTTGCCCTGTATTCAAAGGGAATAATCACTGATTGCAACCAGTCTGTAAACTCTTCTCTTGTTATTTCTCCTGACGTAACTTGAATAATTATTTTTTCTTGTTCTTCTACATTAGCATTAATCTCAAAACCGTTCAGAATTAGAAAAATTTCCATTGCTGCATGTCCAGTTCTCTTATTCCCATCGAGAAAAGGATGATTTTTTATTAAGGAAAAACCTAATGCGGCTGCTTTTTCTGGAAGACTCGTATAGAGTTCTTGACTATCAAAAGTCATTTGGGGTTGAGCGATCGCCGATTCCAGTCAACCAAAGTTTGTAACTTCCGATGCCCCAACAGTCTGGGCAATTATTTGATGATGGATGTCTAAAATTTGTTCTATCGTTAAATAGATCATTAAGCCAGACGTTGATAGAGCGCATGATTTTTCTTCAGAACGTATGCGGTTACCTGTTGATAGGATAGGGCTGGCGGTTGAATCGTAATAATGAGTTGCCCCTCCTGTTGGATTACTTCAACTTCTTGACTATCTCCCAATAATTCTTTTGGGATTAAAACTCCTTCTTCAGTAACGTTTAGCTTCATCTTTCAAATATTGCTTGAATTCGTCGATTTGAATTATATTAAGCTATTTTCTTGGCTTTATCCAAGAAAATAACTAATAATTAATTATTAATTATTCACGTCTGATTGCGTAATTTCGGGTTCACCCATTCATTCAAGCCTTCACCGACTAAGGATAACCCCACTACCATCAACGTCATCGCCATGCCTGGGAAAAGAGCAGTCCACCAAATGCCTGTGGGTAGAACTTCTAGAGCTAATCTGAGATCGTGTCCCCATTCTGGAATTTCTTCGGGTAACCCTAAACCGAGAAATCCTAAACCCCCTAATGTCATAATCGCATCGGCTCCATTGAGGGTAAATAATACGGGCACGCTTTGAATCACATTGAGAAATAAATAGCGGGTTAAAATGCGCCAAGTTGAGGCTCCCATGGCTTGTGCGGCTTCCACGTAGAGTTCCGTTTTGACGCTGATGGTGTGGTTGCGAACGACACGATAATATTGGGGGACATAGGCTATACTGAGGGCGATCGCCGCATTCAGAATTCCTCTCCCCACCACAAATGCCAACGTAATCGACAGCAATAAGCCCGGCAACGTATAAAGGGTATCCATGGCGAATAGCACGACGCGATCGAACTTACCGCCCTTATAACCACTCACCAACCCTAGAGGAACACCCACCATAATACTCAGGAGCGTGGCTAAAATCACCACTTTCCAAGCGGCTTGCGCTCCAAACAAGGTACGAGAAAATACATCATAGCCCAACCGGGTTGTACCAAACCAATATTGGGCAGAAGGCGGTGCTTGGGGCGGGTTCATCAGCGCTTCTGTAGGATCTTGCAACCATCCCCAAGCCTGGAAAGCTGGAGCAAATAAGGCAACAATCAAGAAAAAGAAGGTCACGATTATCCCGATCGCCATTAACCGCATAGACAGATTCGGCGATCGCCCCACCAACCGCGAAAACCATCCAGACTTAACAGAAGCCATAATTTACGCTACGGTATGGCCAGCCGCCGTAATTGCGCCATGGATCTCCTGCTCTGACGATCCTGTTTCCACCGTCACCGCTTTCGTTTCCAAGACAATATTCACTTGGGCGCTACTGTCTGTTTTGGCGATCGCCTTCTTCACCGTATCCACACAACCCTCACACACCATCGACGGAACCTTAAACTCCAACTTCATAACTCAACCCTTACATTACTCAACCCTAATATTGTGTCATCCCCCGTCCCAGCAAGCAATCTCCCCATTCCCTATTCCCCATCGCCCCATCCCCCTATCCCCCCATCCCCCTATCCCCCCATCCCCTTTCCTGGTACTCTAGTGTCCGACTGGCCCTTAATTCAATTCAACTAAAAAAATCCTTATGACCATTATCGCCGACAACTTCGCTATTGATATCAATAGCTACAAAGCCCTCACCCTCGATCCCAGCCAACCCCAACTCACCGACGAACAACGGGAAGCGCTCAAATACAACATTCAACTCTGTCGCGATACCCTCATCTTCTTCACCGCAACCGGTGCAGCCAGAGGTGTCGGCGGACACACAGGTGGTCCCTACGACACCGTACCCGAAGTCATGATTCTCGATGCCTTCTTCCGGGGAGCGCCTGATAAATTTGTCCCCATCTTCTTCGATGAAGCCGGACACCGCGTCGGAACCCAGTACCTCATGTCCGTCCTCAATGGAGACATGCCAGCAGAAAAACTGCTCCACTATCGCGAAGCCCATCACCACCTCCCCGGACACCCCGAACTCGGTTTAACTCCCGGTGTAAAATTTAGTTCTGGGCGTTTAGGTCATATGTGGCCCTACGTTAACGGAGTTGCCCTAGCAAACCCAGGTAAAACAGTCTTCTGTCTTGGTTCCGATGGTTCCCAGCAAGAAGGAAACGACGCAGAAGCTGCCCGGTTAGCCGTCGCCCAATACATCAATGTCAAACTGATTATTGATGATAATGATGTCACCATTGCCGGCAATCCATCTAAGTATTTACCGGGCTTTAACGTTGCCCAAACCCTTGCCGGTCATGGCGTAAAGATTCTCGAAGGCAACGGAGAAGACATTGATGATCTTTACAGTCGTCTCTGCGAAGCCATCAATACTCCTGGCCCCGTTGCAGTGATTAACAAGCGTCCCATGTGTCCTGGTATCGAAGGACTCGAAGGATCGAATCACGGTCATGATGTCATTTCCTTAAAATTGGCACTGCAATATTTAGAACAACGGGGTCATACCGCCGCAGTTGAATACCTCAAGGCTATTGAAAAACCTTCACAAAGCTATACTTTCCTCGGTTCGAGTGACAAAGTTGGCTCGAACCGGAATGTCTTTGGAGAATCTGTAGTGGCGATTCTCGGACGCATGAGTGAAGAAGAGCGCAAACAAAACGTTCTCTGTGTTGATAGCGACTTAGAAGGCTCCTGTGGCTTAAACAAAATCCATGCAGCTCATCCCGAAATTTTTGTCAGTGGCGGCATTATGGAGCGGGGTAACCTCTCGGCTGCGGCTGGCTTTGGCATGGAGAAAGGTAAGCAAGGAATTTTTGCTACCTTTAGCGCCTTTCTGGAGATGTGCATCTCCGAAATTACCATGGCTCGCCTCAATTATTCTAATCTGCTCTGTCATTTCTCCCACGCGGGAATTGATGACATGGCAGACAATACCTGTCACTTCGGCATCAATAATCTGTTTGCCGATAATGGGTTAGATGATGGCTATGAAACCAGGGTTTATTTCCCAGCCGATGCCGGACAAATGAAGGCTTGCGTGGAAGCTGTCTTCCCTCAACCCGGACTGCGGTTTATTTTCTCCACTCGTTCTAAAGTTCCTTTCTTACTCGATAGTGACGGTAAGGAACTCTATGGTGAAGGTTACACCTTTACCCCTGGCAAAGATGAAGTGATTCGCGAAGGAACTGCCGGTTATATTGTCAGCTTTGGGGATGGTCTCTATCGCGCTCTAGATGCGGTTGAACGGTTGAAGCAAGACGGCATTGATGTGGGTTTAATTAATAAATCAACTCTCAATGTAATCGATGAAGAGATGATGACCAAAGTGGGAAATGCTCCCTTTGTCTTGGTGGTTGAATCTTTTAACCGCAAAACGGGTTTAGGTAGCCGGTTTGGTTCCTGGTTACTGGAACGGGGATTAACACCGAAGTTTGCTTATTTGGGCGTGCATAAGGAAGGATGCGGTGGACTGTGGGAACAGTTCCCCTATCAAGGTATTGACCCCGTTGGCATTATGGATAAGGTTAAGGTGTTAGTCGGTTAATTCTGAGCGCCAATTGGCATAGAAACCGGGTTTCTGCAAGCAACCCGGTTTCTCGACACATCAATTGAGTTTATTTTTTCCGAAAGTTTTGAGAGTTGGTGAGCTACGCAACAAACGCCATGTAATCCCAAAGCGTTGTATCCAGTTAAAATATCCTTCACTTAGTTAATCTTTTCCATTTTTTGGATAATTTCTGGATTATACAAACGCAGATAATTCCAGTAATTTCCAAATACGGATTTGACATAGCCATAGGTTTCAGGAAAGGGTATTTTTTCGACAAATTCATCAGGATCGCGGAAACCGAAACGGTTAAGCCAATCGGCAACATTTCCCGGCCCGGCATTATAACTCGCTACAGCCAACAAGGAATTATTGCTATACTCGCTGTGGGTATAGTCTAAATACCAGGTTCCCAACTTTATATTATCATTCGGATTGTCCAACTGATAACTGGCTAGATTGATTTTACTGGCGATCCATTCCCCAGTTTCTGGCATCACTTGCATTAATCCGGTAGCGCCAACGACGGATTTAATTTGGGGCATAAATCGAGATTCTTGGCGAATTAGAGCTGTGACTAAAAGGGGATTGAGTTGCCGATCTTTTGACCAACTTTCAATGGATTCTAGATAAGGAAAAGGATAGAGTGATTGCCAATAGGCAAGTTGTTGACGGAGCATTTGATATTGTTTTTGCTCTTCAGGATCGTCCCGCCATGCCAGGCTATTGAGCATGAAGATTCCGTCTAAATAATCGCCGACTTGCAAGCGCAGAATGCCATCGGTAAACTGTTGGGCAACGGTGGGTTCCATGGTGTTGGTAAATTCGACTTGCCACAGCATCCAAGCCTCTCGATCTTGTCCCAGTTGATGAAGTTCTTTCAGGGTTTCGGAACCGGCGGGTAATAGGGGGCGAGGGATGCTATATTCTACGTCGGGTTCGAGATAGCGAACGCTGGTAAAGTCGCCCACATTCCATCCAAGCATGAGAGCCGATCGCCAGGCATAGTAGGATTCAGGGTAGCGCTGTAGCACATATTCAAAGGTAGCTTTGGCATCCCGCTCCCTGCCCAGTTTTTTCGCCCATTTCCCTACCCAAAAGGCGGCTTCGGGAGCGTACTCTGTCTCTGGGTTTTCTACGGTGATTTCCTGGGCAAGTCTCCAGGCTTGCAGTAAGTTACCCTTGTCGGCGGCATCTTCGGCTTGTTGCCATCTGAGTTTGGCGGCTTCTTCTGATTGACTATATTGGGTTAAAATCGACTGCCGCGCCTGTTTTGCAGATTGGGAACTTTTGAGCGCGTCTAAAACTTTGCCTTGTTCTACCAGAGCGGCGGCGGCTTTGTGGGGAAACCGATCAATGACAATATTCAGATACTCTTGTGCGGGTTGCAGATCGACTAACCGGGAAAGATGAATTAAGCCTTGGGCAGTTTCTCTCTCATTGGGATAACTACTATACAAGAGTTTATAGGCAGCGATCGCTTCTTGGGTTTTGCCTCCAAGGTGCAACCCTCTTGCCGCCCGATATCGGTTTTTGGGTGTGGGAGGCGCTTTGGCATAGGCTGCACCGGCTTTGCCATACTCAATTTTTTCCCAATAACCAAAGGCGATAATTTCCCAATCTTCAGGGGTAAGTTGGGCGCTGTGGGTTTGGGTGAGGCGATCTAGAAGTTCAGTATAGTCAGGTTTGTAGAGAGCATGTTTAGCCAGCAGGCGCAATAGGGGCAAGGAGTTGGGATTCGTCGCCAGTTGATTCGCCGCCATTTCTACGGTGCGGGGATGGGCAGGAAATTTGGCGATCGCCTCTTCCCACAGTTTAGGATTCGTTTTGCCTAACTCATAGAGGGCTTCAGCCGCCACAGGATGATTGGGATGGGTGGTTAAAATCTTTTGCCACGTCGCTGCGGCTTGCGTGGTTTCCCCTAATTGGGCATAGGCTTGGGCGCGTTGAGAAAGAATATGAGCGGCTAGGAGAGGATAACGGGTTTCTAAATTCTCTAAAGTGGCGATCGCCTCTTGGGGTTGATTTTGAGCCAACCGATCCATCGCCAATAGATAGCGAGCGCGAGGATGTTCTGGATGACTCGGTTGTTGGCTCATCGCTTCCAGATAGGGTTGGCGCTCAGTCGGCGAAAGTTTCACCAACTGGGCAATTTTGGATTGCTGTACTTGAGTCGGGTTAAGCTGAAACGTTGGTTTTTCAGACGGAACTTCGGGTAGCCAAGAGCTCACTTCATCAGCGATTTGGCGATCCAGATGGGTTTGATGGAGGATCGCCCCCCCAACAATTGCCCCTAGACTGACTCCGGCGATCGAGAAAATGAGAGGAAGATTAGATTTAGGGTTAGACATGATTGGGGTAGAAATAGCGATCGGGTTAGGAGACGAACGGAACCGGGGCATAGGTTTCAGCCAGCATAAAAGATTAGCTTTACGCTGTATATTCCCCGATCTTAATCGCAAATTTACATCCGTGCCGATCTTACACTCACACTAGAGCGATTAATGCTTACCCAGAGGATTGGTTATATAGCCTTTCTTTATTGCATGAAGTATAGCCCTCACCCCCAACGCTCGCTTTCACTGGAGAGAGGCTATTTCTAGAACTCATGGAAGAAGCAAGCCAACAAGCGATTGCTAACGAAATAACTCTAGAATTTCTAGAGTCATTTCTCGATCGTGAAAACCAACAGAATTGTAATTGACATCAAGATTGTAGTCAGCGCTTTGATATTCTCTGACTCTACGGCAAGGACAGCTTTTAGAGAAGCTAAAGCGATCGGCAAATGCGAATTATATGATTGCAATTTCTCCTGGTTAGGATAGTCTAAGGCATAGTCTAAGGCTCGCTACCCCACTATACTAAGTAAAAGGAAACGGTACACTTATTATCAATAACGATGGAATTCAAACCTACAGATACGCCACGGTTAGATTGGACGGGGGATGCGCTTGCCCTGGGCTTTTTTGAGGATGCGGTAGAACTGAGTGCGGATCTAGGACAACTGGATGAGAAGCTAGACGGCGCTCTGGCTGAGTTCATTGAAGATGCAGAGTTTAAGGGTAAAGACGGCAGTACAATATTTACTCGCTTAGGGAAAAAACACCCGATCCGCAAACTGATTTTGGTGGGCTTGGGGAAAGCGGAAAAGCTGAGTGTAGAAACTCTGCGTCAAGGAGGAGCATCGGCAGCTAAGTTGGCACAAAAGGAACGCTGCCAAAGTTTAGGTCTTAGTTTTCCCCTGTTGAATGACGATCGCCACTTAACTGCTCAGGCGATCGCCGAAGGAATTGAGTTAGGCTTACATCAGGATAATCGCTTTAAGTCGGAACCAGAGGAGAAACCCCCAGAGTTGCAAACGGTGGCGCTGTTGGGGTTAGGCGGTACGGAAGCTGCCCTAGAAAAAGCCACCATTATTTGTTCTGGGGTGATTTTAGCACGGGAATTGGTGGCGGCTCCCGCCAATGAGGTAACACCAATTACTTTAGCAGAAACAGCACAGGCGATCGCCTCCGAATATGGCTTAGAGCTGGAAATTTTAGGGCAAAAGGAATGTGAAGAACAGGGAATGGGAGCATTTTTGGGGGTTGCCCAAGCCTCCGATCTTCCCCCTCAATTTATCCATCTCACGTACAAACCCCAAGGTACACCGCGCCGCAAGTTAGCTATCGTCGGTAAAGGCTTAACCTTTGACTCGGGTGGCTTGAATATCAAAGCGGGTGCGGGGAGTAGCATCGAGATGATGAAAACCGACATGGGAGGTGCAGGAGCTACATTAGGCGCAGCCAAGGCGATCGCCCAATTAAAACCCGATGTTGAAGTTCATTTTATCTCAGCAGCGACTGAAAATATGATTAGCGGTCATGCCATGCATCCGGGGGATATTCTCAAAGCTTCCAATGGCAAAACCATTGAAGTCAATAATACAGATGCCGAAGGTCGTCTTACGTTAGCAGATGCCTTGGTGTTTGCCGAAAAACTGGGTGTGGAGGCGATCGTCGATCTCGCCACCTTAACCGGAGCTTGTGTTGTCGCTTTGGGCAATAAAATTGGTGGGTTATGGACAGCCGATGATACCCTAGCCGCCGACTTTATCAACAGCTCCGAACTTGCCGGAGAACAGTTTTGGCGGATGCCCTTAGAAGAGACCTATTTTGATAGCATGAAATCCGTCGTTGCTGATATGAAAAACGCCGGTTCAAGGGCAGGCGGTTCAATTTCTGCGGCCCTATTTTTGAAGCAGTTTATCAAGGAAACTCCTTGGATACATTTAGATATTGCCGGCCCCGTTTGGACAGATAAAGATTACCGCTACCATAGCGCGGGTGCAACCGGTTTCCCCGTTCGCTCCTTGGTGAATTGGGTTTTAAGTTAACCTGATGTTTAGGGGTTGGATGCGTCCAATCCCTAATTGGAGTGTATTTCCTCGGTTGATATCATGCTGAAATCGTTTTATATCAAGAATTTTAGAATATTTCGCGAACTGCAAATTAAATCCTTAAGTCGTGTCAATCTGATTGTTGGGAAAAATAATGTTGGCAAAAGTACGTTTTTAGAAGCAATCCGTATTTATGCCAGCAGAGTGTCTCAAGATGTACTTTTTGAATTGATAGATGGACGGCAAGAAAACTGGTTTAAAGAAAAGCCGCTAGACATGAAAAACTTAACCTTAGAAAATCTGCGTCACTTGTTTTTTAAACATCAATTACCAGAAATAGGTGAGGAAGGAATTTTGCTTTCAGAAGCACCTTACATAAAGGAATTCCATATTAAATTAATGCCATACCAAGTACAACAAGAACAAGGAGTTCTGAGAAAAGTTCCAGTTGATCTTGATTCCCTAAAATCTGATGGAGAAATTCCAGATGTTTTTTCTTCTATTGTTGTTCATGAGGAAGGTAAAAATCTTCGACTTATTGACCTGAAGGTTTTTGAAAACAAACTTTTCTCAATACCTCTAAAGGATAATACTGTTTCTTGTCAATCTATACCAATGAAG
Organism: Roseofilum sp. SBFL; assembly: GCF_017746885.1. Lineage (NCBI taxonomy): Bacteria > Bacillati > Cyanobacteriota > Cyanophyceae > Desertifilales > Desertifilaceae > Roseofilum > Roseofilum sp. SBFL. The sequence goes on from NZ_JAGHZH010000188.1 coordinate 29,427, forward strand.
AAAAAACGAGATCATAGCATTGCTCAATTATGGGATGCAACTAGCTTAACCCCTTTAAAATCAGAAGTAATTTCCGGCTTGAATTTAATTGAGCCTAGAATTTCAGACATCTCCTTTGTACAGCCGAATGGAAATCAAAGTGGTTCTATACGAATTCCTTTGGTAAAACTTGAAGGAATTGATGAACCTTTACCCATGAAAACTTTGGGAGATGGGGTTAATCATTTATTGGAAATTTTACTTTGTCTTGTGAATAGCAAAAATGGATGCTTACTGATTGACGAATTAGAAAATGGGTTGCATTGGACAGTTCAGTCTAAAGTTTGGGAAGTTATTTTTCAGATTGCAGAAAAACTCAATATTCAAGTATTCGCCACAACTCACAGTTATGATTGCGTGAAAAGTTTTGGGAAAATTTGGAACCAGTATCCAGAGTCAGGATCGGTGTTTCGTCTAGAGTCTAAACAGGACAACATTAAAGCAACTGAATATACTTTAGAACAATTAATGGATTCTCTAGAATCAGAAATTTATATTCGTTAAGCAATACTCCTATGTCCGATCCTTGCAAACAAGATCTCAACTCTTCTGAAATCAAAAAAATCTTACTTGTAGAAGGCAATAATGATTGTCATATCGTGATGGCATTGTGTAAAAAACAGAGTGTTTCTAATAACTTTAGGATTCATGATTGTGAAGGTATTGATCTAGCCTTGAAAAATTTGAATTCCTTGATTATTCGCCCAGATACTCCAGAAGTGATAGGTACGGTTTTAGATGCGGATAAATCAATCATGACTCAGTGGAATCGTATACAGAAAAAGTTGCAAGATTATGATTACAATTTTCCTCAAAATCCGACGATAAATGGCACAATTATTCAAGGTTACGAAGATAAGCCTAAATTAGGGTTTTGGCTAATGCCAAATAATATTGATGAGGGTATTGTAGAAGATCTTTGTATTAAATTAGTTCCGCTAGATTGGAAGGATACCTTCCGATTTGCCCAAGAATGTGTTGCTGAAGCTAAAAATCGTAAATTGACAGACTTTAAAGACCAGCATTATCGTAAAGCGGAGCTTTGTACTTATTTAGCTTGGCGAGATGAACCCGGTTTTCCTCCAGGAAAAGCGATAGGCGCAAAAAAATTGAATGCTGACGCTGAGTTAGCCAAGCATTTTACAGATTGGTTAAAACAACTTTTTGGTTAAAGGAAAGTTAGTGTAGGGTGCGATCGCGAAACCGCAGGGCACCCTACTATGGCTTAATTGAATTGGCTCTTTTTCACTTCGGAAGAGAGTGCCAGGCGAGGTCGTTGAGAGGGTTTGCCTTGAACTAAACGCAATAACCAACGACTGAAACCATGAACATAGGTAAATAAGGTCGGCACAACCACCAAGGTTAATAACGTTGCTGTTGTCATACCGCCAATTACCGAGATAGCCATAGGCGATCGCATTTGAGCGCCTGCTCCTAACCCTAAAGCAATGGGGGTCATCCCAGCAATGGTCGAGAACGTCGTCATAAAAATGGGTCGCAGACGAGAGATCCCAGAAGCAATTAAGGCCGGTTTTAAGGAGATTCCTTGCTCGCGCATATTAGCCAAGGCACAATCGACCAACAGAATTGCATTTTTAGTCACCAATCCCATAAGCAGCACAATCCCAATTAGGGCATAGAATGCCAATTCTTTTTGGGTAATCATCAAAGCCAGTAAGGCTCCACCCACAGATAGGGGAAGAGCAACCATGATCGTAATGGGATAGAGAAAATTGTTATACAACAGAACTAAAATAGCGTATATTCCCAGAATTCCCAGGCCTAGAGCAGTGGCAAATCGAGAAAAAATATCGATCATAATCTCCACATCCCCAGAGGGTTGTTGCTGAACTTCGGGGGGCAAATTAGTTTCTAACCACTCATTAATCGGTTCCATGGCTTGCCCCAGGGAAATCCCTTGTAAATTGCCAGTTAGGGAAACTTGACGCAGGCGGTCAAAGCGGTCAATTTGGGAAGGACCGCTACCAATATGAATATCAGCCACTGCCATTAGAGGAACTACCCCCCCATTTTGACTGGGGACGCGCAAATTCCGCAGAGTTTCTATATCATTGCGCTCTTCAGTGCCAATTTGTATGCGAATGGGAATTTGGCGATCGGGGAGATTAAACTTAGCTAGGTTAGCATCATTATCACCAATCGTGGCTAAAGAGGCGGTACGGGCGATCGCCTCCACCGATACACCCAAATCTGCTGCCCGCTCTGGGTCTGGAGTAATCAACAACTCAGGTTTCACCAAGCTGGCACTAGAAGTAACCTCTACTAATCCTGAAATCCCACGCATAAAGCTCTCTAACTCATCTGCCGTACTCTTGAGCAATTCTGGAGTTTCACTGCTGAGAACCACGGAGATATCAGTTGCATTTCCAGCCGCTCCTGCCGCTTGGAAAGTCACCCGCGCTCCCGGAATTTCTACCAACTTCTGACGCATCTGTTGCTCAAACTCTTTCTGGGACATTCCCCGCACTTCTGGAGGTAAAAGATTCACAGTGATTAAGGCTTCATTAATGCCAGAGTCTCCTTCCCCTGCACTAGCTAGGGCACTTCTAAAGGCTGGGTGATCTTGGAGCATCTCGGTCGTTGTCTGCATCACCTGGTCCGTTAAACTCAAAGGAGAGCCAGGAGGCAACTTAATAGTTACCCGAGTTAAACCCCGGTCATATCCTCCAAATAATCCTGTGGGAATCAAGGGAATCAGTTGCATCGATCCAACAAAGAAAGCTACTGCAATCATTAAAGTAACGATGCGATGGGATAGGGCCCAGCCTAGGAGTCTGCGATAGGGATGAAATGTACGTTGACCCCAACGAAACCCTCGATGAGTTAATTCTGAATTCAGGTGATAGGAGGGTGTATCTGGGTTCTGTTCTTTGAGCAATGAAGTCTCTTCTACTTTTTTCCCTTTTAACAGATAAGCGGCCAACATAGGGGTCATAGTCGTCGCCACCAGAGTAGAAAACAAGGTGGCTACTGAAACCGTGATGCCAAAGGGTCGGAAAAATTCACCCGGAATCCCTCCCATAAAGGCCACTGGGACAAAGACTGCGACAATAGTGGCAGTTGTGGCTAAGACCGCTAAACCAATTTCATTGGCTGCATCTAAGGCGGCTTGGAAGGGTCGCTTACCCATCTGAATGTGCTGACTGATATTTTCAATCATACAGATGGCATCATCGACCAGGTTTCCCATCGCTAGAGCAAACCCCAGTAAGGTCATATCATTGAGGGTATACCCTAGAGAACGCAAAACGATAAAAGTGGGAATAATCGATAGAGGCAAGGCAAAGGCGGTAATCAGCGTACCCCGCCAATCTCTTAAAAATATGCCCACCGTAACCACAGTTAGGAGAGAGCCTACAACTAGGGCATCAATGGAGGCTTGATAGGAGAGGCGAATATAGTCGGCGTTGGTGAAGATCAGCTCCAGTTGAATATCTTCAGGCAGAGTTTCTTGCAGTTGGGCTACTTTTTTCTGCACTCCTTCTTCTACACTGACTAGGGTAGAGCCACTACTGCGCCACACGGAAAAGCCCACTACGGGGGTTTGCTGAACATCCGGATTATCTTTGATAGTTAAGCGGGAAACTTGACGGGGTTCAGCAAATCCATTGTTAACTTCTCCTAGGCTGGTGAGGGGGATATCCTCGCCATTGGGGAGAACAATACGATAGGTTTTGAGGGTCTCTAGGGTGGCAGCACTCCCTAGGGTGCGAATGCTTTTTTCTGTGCCTCCAGTTTGCGATCGCCCTCCAGGGAGGTTGATGTTAAAGTCGCGGATTTGCTGGTTGACTTCGCTGGCGGTAATTCCTAGGGCTTGCAGACGGGTGGGGTTGAGGTCGATGCGAATTTCTTCGTCAACTCCACCAATACGGTCTACTCTGGCGACACCAGGAACAGAGAGTAGGTCACGAGTGATGTCGCGATCTACCAGATCGCTCAGTTCTGCGACAGAGCGCTCGGGAGAGGTTACTGCATAACCGATCACCGATTGACCCATAAAATCGATTTTTTGAACAATAGGGTCTTCGATGTCTTGGGGTAGGGTTTGCCGAATTTGGGCGATCGCATTGCGAACGTCGTTGGTTGCTGTATCGCTGTTGGTTTCCAGCTCAAACATAATCGTGGTACTCGACTGACCATCGGTTACTGTTGAGCGAAGCTCATCGACTCCTTCTATAGAAGCTATGGCATCTTCGACTTTCTTGGTCACTTCGGTTTCCAGTTCTGTTGGCCCGGCTCCGGGTTGGACAATGGTCACAGAAACCAAGGGGAAATCAATATTGGGATTTTCATCAATACCCAATTGGGTAAAGGAAAACATGCCCACGATCGCTAAAATCAGGAAGACGACGAGGGTGGGAACCGGCTTGTGTATTGACCAGGAGGAGATTTTGAAAGACATTTTTGTTTAAAGGCAAGAGAGGGGAAAGGCAATAGGCAATAGGTGGAATAGGAAACAGGGTATGGGCAATAATCTTCCCTGGGTCTGGGTGTCCCCGCGTCCACCTGTCAGGAGCATCTCACTAATTGACAGTAGGATTCAGGGCACTGCTGTCTACGACACGGACGATATCACCTTCGCTGATAAATCCTGCACCGAGGACGACGATACGATCGCCTAAATTCAGACCTTGTTTAATTTCGACATTGGTAGAATCTCCCCCTAGGGGGGAACCCACTTCTACCGTGCGGGCGATCGCCCGATCGTTTTCATCAACTTGATAAATCAGGGCGCTACCATCAGCTTGGGGTTGAACCGCTTGCGCGGGAACCACCAGTCCTTGCAACGTTTGCGCGGTAATACTCGCTTGTAAAAACATCCCCGGTCGCAAGAGGGTAGAGGACGGAAGGTCAATCTTCACCGTTGCTTGGCGAGTATTAGCATCAACCAGGGGAGCCACTTCCCGAATCGTACCCTTGATATCGATCCGACTATCAGCATCCGAGGTTAAGGTAACTGGGGCCCCAATGTTCGCCTGACTCAGTTGGGTTTCAGGGATTTTCAGTTCTAATTCTAGAGCGCCTTGGTTGATAATCCGAAAGAGGGGGGTCTCTCGATTAGCCAAATCTCCCACCCGTGCGCTACGTTCGCTGACCCTACCACTCGATGGTGCGGTAACCTGGGTTTGGGCAAGATAGGTTTTCTGTTGTTCTACCCTCGCTTGTTGACTTTGCAGTTGGGCTAAAGCCGTATTTACATTCGCGGTCATACTGCCGATAGTGGCTTGGGCACTATTCACATTGGCGGTTGCACTACTGATTCTAGCTTCAGCGCTATTCAGATTTGCCTTAGCCACTTGCACCGCTTCCCGAGCATTCTTAGCCCTTGTGCGGCTTAAATCCACTTCTTGGGTGCTAATGGCTCCTTCTGCGGCAAGGGTTTCGGATCGCTGCAAATCCCGTTCTGTCTGTTCGAGTTCTGCTTGGGCTTGGGCTAAAGAGGCGATCGCCTGTTGCTTGCCCGCTTGAGCTTCTGCTTTCGCCGCCAATGCTCCCTGTAGAGCTGATTTGGCTTGTTCCACTGCCGCTTGCCGCTCTTGTACTACAGCGCGACTCGCTTCTACATCTGCCTGGACTTGGCGGATTTGGGTTTGCAAAACCGAATCATCTAATACCACCATCAATTGCCCTTTTTCTACCCAATCCCCTTCATCGACTAGCACTTGGCGGATTTGTAAATCCATCACTTCGGGCAGCACGGGTAACAGGTCATACGCATCTACTGTCCCAGTTGCCGTGAATGTGCTGGGTATTTTCGTTGATTCTACCGTGGCTAGAGTAACTGTTTGCACGGGATCGGCCGATTGAGAAGTGGTCACGGGTTGGACGGGGGTCGGTTCAGAGCGGTTGAGGGTATTGAAGGCATAAGTTGCCAACGCACCTACTGCTAGGCCAATACCTAAACCCAACAGCAACCCAGGCTTTTTACTCCCATTCTGAGGATCTATGCTTTCAGTCGTTTGAGTGTCTTGGGGTTCAGTTGGTTTGGGTGAATTGTCGATCTCACTGAGTGGCTGTTGACTCATGTATCCCTCCGATGTGGACGCTTTGGGTCTAGGCGTTAGCATTGCCTAGGGTCTAGTAATCTTTATCTCTTCTTTATAGTATTACGCATTGTAAAGCATGTGGGACAAACTCTATCTCACTCTCTCCTCAAGCATTTGATTAATTGTCGGTCTCAAGAGTGGAAGATCGTCATGCACCGTATCCCAACTCATAGATAACAGACCTCAGCTAATATCCGTTCGCCAATACGTGGTTTCAATCCAGTTTTCATCACCAAATCAACCTTCACCCCCAGATAATCCGTTAGCTTGTTTTCCAATTCACAAAACCCGATCAACCCCAAACGATAATCTGGTTCAAATTCCACCAACAAATCCAGATCACTCTGTGACGTTTGCTCACCCCGAACATAGGAACCAAACACTCCAAGTTGCCGAATTCCATACTCCGTCTTTAGATTGGGTAAGGTTTCATGTAATCGTTGCACCAGATCATTGAACACAGGTAATGAACTTTGATTATCCATCCTATTGGCTCCATCTATTTTTGATCGATACTTTACAGTTAATATAGCCATCCTCTTGGGTCAATCCATGGCACAATAGGAAATCCAGAGTTGAAGAGGTACAGCCGTGGATTGGTGGCAGAAACTGAGCAAAAATCCCCTTGCTCAGGTGGGAGCGGTGATTCTGATAATATTCTATATTGTGGCGATCGGTGCGGGTTTTTTTGCCCCTTACAGTCCCTATAGTTCCCAACTTGATGGCTCTCTTTTACCACCTACGCCTATTGAGTGGTTGAATGAGCAAGGACAATTTTCGCCACGTGTCTATCCGGTAACCCAGGGAGCTACAGATTTAGATACAGGCGATCGCCCCCTGATTATAGACCGGAGTCGTCCCTCACCTCTACGTCTGTTTGTCCAGGGAGATGACTATAAACTCTTGGGTATCATTCCCGCGAATCTCCATCTTTTTGGAACACAAGGAGAAGGACGGCTCAATCTCTTGGGCACAGATCGGCAAGCGAGAGACCAGTTCAGTCGTCTTCTCTGGGGCGGTCAAATTAGCCTCAGTATCGGTTTAGTGGGAATTTTGATTTCTTTTCCCCTAGGGATGCTCGTGGGCGGTATATCGGGTTATTTTGGCGGTTGGACAGATGCGATTTTGATGCGACTGGTGGAGGTGCTAATGACCATTCCCGGTATTTATCTATTGGTTGCCCTAGCTGCGGTGATTCCGCCCCAACTCACCAGCGCTCAACGGTTTCTCCTGATTGTCATTATTACTTCTTTTATCAGTTGGTCGGGATTGGCACGGGTGATTCGAGGTCAAGTCCTATCGATTAAAGAGCAACAATTTGTACAAGCGGCGAAGGCGATGGGAGCTAATCCGGTTTATATTATTGTTCGCCATGTCTTGCCCCAAACGGCGACCTATGTGATTATTTCCGCAACTCTGGCTATTCCTGGGTTTATTGTGGCTGAATCGGTTTTAAGTCTGATTGGCTTGGGGATTCAAGAACCCGATCCCTCTTGGGGAAATTTATTATCTGCGGGGACGAATGCCTCGATTTTAGTCTTGCAACCTTGGTTAGTTTGGCCTCCTGCGATCTTGATTATTTTAACAGTTCTCTCGTTTAATCTTTTGGGGGATGGGTTGCGCGATGCCCTCGATCCGAGGAGTTTACGGGAGTTTAATTAAGGGGGAATGGGGAATGGGGAATGGGGAATGGGGAAACCGGATTTCTAGTCGCCCCGATCGCCTCTAGGTATCTTTTAGGTATCTTTATAGAGTTGAATCGCAATCTGAGAGAGAATGGGCAATGATTTCAGCGATCCGTGAATGAGGTTCATGGCATTCAGGGGATGTTTGAGCATTTGTAGGGCGAGGGGAATGGGGGCAAGTTGACCTTGGGCATTTATGGCATCATTGAGATTAGGCAGGTCTTGATTGTGGCGATCGCCAATTACCCGCACCATTCCCACAGCAATGCCTGCGCTCTGTAAAGTTTTTAAAATCGCAAATCCTTCCATATCGACAACCGAAGCCTGGTAGGTTTGACCGAGGTTCTGTTTTTTAGTTGCTTGAGTAATAATATGACTGCTGGTTAAGCCAGTTACGGGTTGGGTATGGGGAGTGAGTCGATCGCTCAGAAATTGAGTTAAGGCGCGATCGCACTCTAGACTCTGTAGAGGTTGTTCTGGAGCTAAATTACAGCATTGTTGATACACAACCACATCACCCACTCGGTGTTGAGCAGATAAACTACCCGCTAATCCCAGGACAAGAAGAGTTGGGCGATCGGGTATAATTTCTGTAATCCACTGTTGTAAATACTTGCTGACGGGTTCACTTCCCATGGGAATGGGATAGACACTTGGCAACTGAGAGGATAAAGGCAAAGCACCCATACCTCGACGAACAGCATGATATTCAGCCCCTTGAGGGACTAAAATTACAGTCGGTGATGAGAATTTAGGGCTGGCGATCCGATCCAAGGTATCTATTCTCAGTTGCAACGGCGGAAATGGCGATCGATGGGGAACTTAGAGCATGTCCCAAACTTCGATACTGCCCAGCTATTTTAATTGATTGAGGATTCAAGGAAAAGAGTAATGATGGATTCATGGAAAAAGGGGTTAGCAACCCTGATCGGTTTAGGATGTTTAGGGATAACTCCCCTCACCAGAGCGCAGTCAACTCCAACCCCAACGCCTCATGTCTATCCCGAAGACGCAGTGAATGAGATTCTAAAGAACTGTCGTGAAGAAACTGAGACGTTTTTACCTCCCGATTTAATTGAACCCTTATGTGAATGCGTACTCACTGAGTTTCAAGCTCAATTCAGTCATGGTGACTATCAAAAGCTGATTGCTGAAGCGGAGAAAAAAAGAGAAGATCCTCCCCAATTCCTAGAAATTGGGCAACAGTGTGCCGTTCAATTATTTTAAGATAAGGTTTGAGTCTTTTTAATGTTAGCGTCCCCATGATTTGGGGATTTTTTATGGGCACTTCAGGGGTATGGCTGTGAATGAAGGGAAAGGAAGATCGTCAAAAGGGACAAAACGCCAGCAGAAATGGCGGGAGCGGTTAAATATTTCTCGCTGGGCGATCGCCACCCCCCGCATCACGCTGGGATTTTGGATCGCGGTAATGGTAGCGGGGATTTTTGCGTTTAGTTCCCTCAAGTATGCTCTTTTTCCGGATATTACGTTTCCGGTGGTAGTGGTTCATGCTTCTGCTCCCTTATCTACGCCTTTAGATATAGAAGCGGAACTAACGGAACCGATTGAAACTCAACTGCAAGATCTCCCCGGATTAAATCATAGCCGCTCTTTAGTTTATCCCGGACAAACGGTGGTAAATGGCATTTTTGAAGTCGGGGTGAATTTGGAGGCGATCGCGCCCCAATTGGAAACCGATTTAAACCAATTGTCCCTACCCCAGGACACAAAAGTTGAGGTCATTCCTCTCAATTTAAATGAGTCGAGCGTAATTAGTTATGCTATCCTCAGCCAAACCCTTTCTTTGGAAACGTTGCGTGAAGTCGCGGTATCCTCTTTTGTTCCGGAATTATCCGCTGTCGAGGGAGTATTACGGGTAGATATATGGGGAGATGGTTTAGATCGCAACCGGGAAACCCTACCCAATCCTCAATTAGAAGAGGTTTTGGCGACCCAACATCCCCCAACGTTAGTACGATTTAATGGGGAAAATGCTCTGGCGTTGAGTGTGGTAAAGCGCCGCAATGCGAATACGTTGGATGTGGTGAATCGCATTGAGGATGAAGTTGCCCAATTACAGGAGAATCACACAGATTTACAGTTAGTTTTAGCTGATACGGACGCAGAATATATTCAAGAAGCGACACAATCGACTATTGATGCGTTATTTTTGGCGATCGCCTTAGCGGTATTGGTGATTTTTGCCTTTCTCTGGAATATCCCTGCCACGCTGATCGCGGCTTTAGCCATTCCTATTTCCCTGTTAGCGACGTTTATTGTGATGGCAATTTATGGGTTTAATCTCGAAACGATTACCCTGTTGGCTTTAGCCTTGGTGATTGGGATTATTGTCGATGATGCGATTGTCGAGATTGAAAATATTGCTCGCCATGTAGAATTAGGAAAATCTCCGTTAAAAGCGGCGATCGCGGCTACGAATGAAATTGGTTTAACGGTAGCTGCCTCTACCCTTACCATTGTCGCCGTTTTCCTCCCGGTTGCCTTTATGGGAGGCACAGTTGGACAGTTTTTTAAACCCTTTGGCTTAACCATTTCCGCAGCCACGATCGCCTCTTTGTTCGTGGCTCGCACTCTCACGCCGATTTTAGCCGTAGATTGGCTCAAACGAGAAAAAACGTTTCAACAGAAGCCTGTTCGCCGATATGGGGTTTCTCGCGCCTATGGTCAGCTCTTGGGATGGTGTTTACACCATCGATGGATAGTTGTGAGTATTGCCCTCTTCAGTTTCATTGCTGGGATTGCCCTGATTCCTTTTATTCCCAAGGGTTTTATCCCCCAACTCGATCGCGGGGAGTTTAACATCGTCTATACCTCAGAACTGCCGAAATTTAGCGCTCCTCCCCCCACGGAAACATCCGAAGATCGGGGATCGTTCAGTTGGTTAGCGAGTCTTGTTCAATCTCCCGAACCGATTCTTTTACGCAAGTCTCGCAACGTTGCGGAAGAGTTGGAGGAAGTGGTGTTGAGTTTTCCGGATGTGGAAAGTGTCTATACCATCATGGGGTTGCGGGGAGAAGCAAATAAGGGAAAGATGCGGGTGATGTTGAAGGGCGATCGCCAGTTAAGCACGTTAGAAATGCAGCAACACCTACGGGAAGAACTCCCAAAAATCCCTAGAGTCACCCTCAGCGTGGAAGATATCCAATTTGTAGATACGGTAGATCAAAAGCCCGTGCAAGTGATGTTAGCAGGAGAGGATTTAGTTGAGCTAAATCAAGCCGCGCAAAGATTTCAAGAGCGTTTAGCGCAACTGGCTGGATTAGCCGATTTAGAGGTTACCGAAACTGGAGTCCGTCAATCGGGAGATATTCCTGAGCGCATCGATCGCTACCAGGGAGAGCGGGTGACGATCTTCAGTGCCAATTTAACGGATGGAGCGGCGATCGGCAATATTAGCGATGAAATCATCGAAATTGCTGATACTATACTCCCAGAAAATATCCGCCTCATTATTGGTGGAGAAGGGGCATCCAGTAGCGAAGTATTGGGCAGTTTTGGCACAACTTTAACGTTTTCAATTCTTTCCATGCTCTTGCTCCTTTGGCTCTTATTTGGTCGTCTAGAAGAACCCATTGTTGTCGGTTTATGTCTCCCTTTATCCATTGTCGGAGCGATGTTAGCCTTACTCATTACCCAAAGTGATTTTGGTATGATTTCCCTCTTGGGCTTAATCTTTCTTCTGGGACTTTTAGATAAAAATGCTCTGCTTTTAATGGACTATGCCAACCAATTGCGCCAGAAAGGAATCGATCGCTATACAGCTTTATTAGAAACCGGAAAAGTGCGCCTCAGACCGATTTTAATGACGACTGGCTCGACTTTGTTAGGAATGCTCCCCATTGCCCTTGGATTTGGCGCAGGCGCAGAATTACGCCAACCCATGGCAGTTGCAATTATGGGGGGATTAATTACGTCTACTTTATTAAGTTTAATTGTTGTCCCCGTTTTGTATACGTTACTCGAAGATGCTTGGAAATGGATGATTCAGAAATTAACACTTAACACTTAACAAATATTACTGTAGTTTGAGCCAATCCCAATCTCCTAAATATTGGAAATTAATCAAAGCCGTCGCCTCCAAAATCATTGTAAACCCACATGAGCATAGCCTTCATGATCGCAAATTTGGCGGCGACTGCTACAAAGATAGCGCAAAGCTAAAGGGAGATCGCTTCCTCACCCTTAATCGGTGAAGTTTAAACAGTTTTGTAGATCACGGCTCCGTCGTGGGGGCGGTTTTCGACGGAGATGAGTCCGTTTTTGGCAAAGCGATTAAGGGCTTCTTGAACTTCTTCTATATCGGCTCCAGTTTCCATGATGCAATCACTGAGGGTCGCGCCTCGGTATTCTTTGCAAACTTTGAGGAGGCGTTGTTGGAGTTTGCGGCTGGGTAGTCCGGCTTTGCGACCGTTGAAGCGCTGATCGAAGTCTTCATCAGAGGTTAGCAAAAGACCGATAAAGTCAAAGATAGAGAGGAGACCTGGAATGATAGTCCAGCAGAAGAAGAGGTAGAGAACTGCCATGAAGGTTTGGCCCAGGTAAAACTTGTGGGCACCAAACCAGCCAAAAAAGAAGGCGAGGACAATAGCAACAACTTTGTTACGCATAAGAAAGTACCACCCTATGCTTACAGTGCCAAGTTAACAGATCATCCCTACCATGGACAACTGTAAAATTAAAAACTTTACATTAAGATGATGTGGAAAGTATATGAGGACACTTAGATTGATTCAAATCCTAAAGCCGCCCTCACCAACCGTAAATCCAGGCGATCGCACTTTACAATCTGAGTGCTATTGCCTATTCCCTGACTTCTGCAAGAACTCCATTAACCTCGCTCTTGATTTAAAACGGGTTGAATGGATTGTTCATACGCTTGCCATTGCTGCAATTTTTCCGGCACAGAATTCACGTTTTTTTCCATTAAAACCACTCCATTGATAAATTCGGTAATCCCATACTGGGAGGTAGTGAGCAGATGATTAATTAAACCCACATGGATGTTCAGGGATTCTCTATCCTCACCAAATGCCGGTTGATAGCGCACTAAACGCCATAAATCAACCACCACATAATCCACGGTTTCTACTTGCCCATTATCATCTTTAATAAATACGAAGGGGGAACGAATAATTTCGCGGCGACTGGACAGATGGGGAATGATATAGGTGGTTGCCGCAACACTGGCATCTTCGGGAATTCGACCGATAATATTATGGATTTCCTGACTTCTTTGCCATTGTTGTAGGGGAGAGACATAAACCCATGGCTCTACAGAATCGGGCACAATAAAGTATAAGGTGCGATTGGGATTAGCGGCGATCGCCAAAAAAATAGAAATACTCAGACATATTGCCCACACCCGTTTCGAGACACGACTCAGAGCGCGAGGTTGACGGGGCTTATTCGGCTGAAAAAAGTTATTGAACCCTTCCCCAGACCACCATAAAATAGCCCCATAACAGAGTCCCGGAACCACCGCTATGGCATAACGCACATTAACTGACAGCAGTGAAGTTGTCTGACCTGAGAATAATTTGAGCAAGGGAAAACCCGTAATGATCCAGGCAGTCGGTGCGACGACAGGGACAAAGGCAAACGGCAACCATTGAGCAATAATATACCTGAGAGTGAGCGAAAATGGGGTGATTAATTCGATCGCCAATTTTCCAGGACTCATTAACATCCCCTTAATAATATCCAGGGTTGATGCTTCCTGGGCATCTGTATATTGCCCAAACTGCTCCAACATAAAACGCTTGGAAATATCATCGGAAAATAGGGGCATGATTAGATTAGTTAAAGCTAAAATATACCCAAAACTCAGCACGCAAACCATTGCCCCAATCCGAGGAAACCTGCGGCTCACAATCATGTACATGCCCACCCCAAACAGCGCAATACCCGTATCCTCACGAATCGCTAAAATCAAAGGACACATGAGCGCAAACAGCCACCACCACCGTTTTTCCATCGCCAGTAGCAGTGTAAACATAAATAAGGGTAACTGAAAATTATCGTGAAAATTACATAAGGTCGGACCAATTACCGCATGGGCCCCATAATAGCTACAAGTAATCCAGCAAGCCGGAATCGGTTCGAGATATTGCCGGGCTAGCACGTATAGCACCATGCCTGCCGCAGAAATCACAGTCACCAATAATACGGATAAGGTTGCAGCTTGGGGAAACCAGGAATAGAGCGGCAACCACAGGAGCAAAGCTGGGGTAAAATGCTGTCCCAAACGATGATAACTGACATCAGGCACTTCTCCAGCGTGAACCACATTGGTCGAGAGCTGCGAAGACAGGCTACTTTGGAAGAAATTCCCTTGAGTGCCATTCCACATCACCTGATTAAAAATGCCCTGATCGTAGGACGAATAAAAGGTGAAATGGCGATGCAAGACCAACGCCATACAGACCGTAAAAAAAAATCCCCCCACCATTAGCAGGGGTTTCCATTCATGCAGTTGAAGGGGAGTTGTACCCTTACTTTGCTCTTTGATGTCCGCTTGCGGAAAATTGGTAGTCATGCCGTCATGCTGGTCTACTTAAGACTTCGTTTGAATCAGTTCTACTTTATAGCCATTGGGGTCTTCTACAAAAGCAATTACTGTAGATCCATGCTTCATCGGCCCGGGTTCGCGCACCACCTTACCGCCTTTATCCTTAATTTGGTCGCAGGTTTGATAGATATCTTCTACTCCTAGGGCAATGTGACCGTAGGCATCTCCGAGATCGTACTGGTCTTGACCCCAGTTATAGGTGAGTTCTAGAACCGTATGATCGGATTCTTCCCCATATCCGACAAACGCCAAGGTAAACTCTCCACCTGGATAGTCCTTTTGACGCAGCCGTTTCATCCCTAAAATGTCGCAATAAAACTTTAGAGACTCTTCTAAGTTTTTCACTCGTAACATGGTGTGTAGAAATCGCATGGTTTAATCTCCGAGTTTCAATCCCAAATACTTTCCAAAATTCAAGGCAAATGGAAGATCCATGGCGTATTCTAACAGACGTTCCCTAGACACAATAAGGACAACATAAGATTATGCCTGAACTCGATAGTGCGATCGCCGAAATCAACGCCCGCGAGATTCTCGACTCTAGAGGTCGCCCCACGGTAGAGGCTCAAGTCTATTTAGCTAATGGTGCCATGGGTTTAGCCCAAGTCCCTAGTGGCGCATCAACTGGGACGTTTGAAGCCCATGAACTCCGAGATGATGACCCTGAGCGTTATGGGGGTAAAGGAGTCTTAACCGCAGTTCGCAATGTCCAAGAAAAAATTGCTCCAGTACTCATTGGAATAGATGCTCTCAATCAACGGTTGGTTGACCATCTGATGATTGACCGAGATGGCTCTAGTAATAAGAAAGAATTGGGCGCAAATGCTATTCTCTCCGTTTCTCTAGCAACCGCCAAAGCCGCCGCAGAAACCCTAGGATTGCCCTTATACCGCTATTTGGGCGGCCCTTCCGCCAATGTGCTTCCTGTGCCGATGATGAATGTGATCAATGGTGGGGCCCATGCAGATAATAATGTAGATTTCCAAGAGTTCATGATTGTCCCCCATGGCGCGCCAACGTTTAAGGAGGCTCTACGCTGGGGTGCAGAAGTGTTTGCTTCGTTGAGCAAGGTCCTCAAAGACAACAACTTACTCACGGGAGTAGGAGATGAAGGGGGATATGCTCCCAACTTAGAGTCGAACCAGGCAGCCCTAGATATTCTCATGGATGCCATTAATAAGGCGGGATATGAACCTGGAAAGCAAGTTTCTTTAGCCTTAGACCTGGCAGCGAGCGAATTCTATGATAATGGCAATTATGTTTATGATGGGTCTTCCCACTCGGCTGAAGAATTTGTGGGTTATCTGGGCAGTTTAATCGATCGCTATCCCATTGTTTCGATGGAAGATGCTCTCTTTGAAGATGATTGGGATAATTGGAAACTGGCAACGGAGAAATTAGGCGATCGCATTCAGCTCGTTGGTGATGATTTATTTGTCACTAATCCTAGTCGTTTGCAGCAAGGGATCGATCGCTCTGTTGCCAATGCTATTTTGATTAAACTCAATCAGATTGGTTCTTTGACCGAAACCATGGATACCATTGCTCTCGGAGCTAGATCGAGCTATCGCTCCGTTATCAGTCACCGTTCTGGAGAAACGGAAGATACAACCATTGCCGATCTATCCGTTGCCACGAACGCAGGACAAATTAAAACGGGTTCCCTCTCCCGCAGCGAACGAATTGCCAAGTATAATCGCTTATTACGCATTGAAGATGAATTAGGTGAAATGGCAGTTTATGCCGGAACCGTTGGTTTAGGCCCCAAGATTAGTTAGGGAAATGGGGAATGGGGAAACACTCCAGACATGGGGAGGAAGATTCCCTGTTCCCTATTCCCTAACACAAAACGCTATATATTAAAAAATATTAAGAATTCTTGCATTAAAACCAGAGTTACTCATTCAATTTTCTCCATCTACCTTTCTACAGGATTGGCCCAAAGTCTGATATATAGTAAATAGTTAAGGAATGTAAGTTTTTCTAAGATTCGGGAGATATATCAAGGTGGCAATTCCTTTATTAAACTACTCTCCAAAAACACAAAATGAGCGTGTTTCTGGCTATGAAAAAGGCTCAGAAGAGCAGCCCATCATTTATTCCACGGAAAATCTGCCCGCTGGCAGTGACATGGATGAAGTAATTTGGGCTGGTTATCGCCAGATTTATAGCGAACACCAAATTCTCAAGCAAAATAAACAAACCTTCCTAGAGTCTCAACTCCGGTATGGTCAAATCACGGTTCGGGATTTCATTAAAGGTTTAGTGACCTCCGATCCCTTCCTGCGGCTGAATTACGAAACCAATAACAATTATCGCTTTGTAGAAATCTGCGTCCAACGTTTGTTAGGCCGCGACGTATACAGCGAGCGGGAAAAACTGGCTTGGTCAATTGTGATTGCTACCAAAGGGGTAATGGGATTCATCGATCAACTCCTAGAGAGTGATGAATACCTGGAGAACTTTGGGTATGACACGGTTCCCTATCAGCGTCGTCGGTCTATTCCCCAACGGCCAACTGGAGATACCCCATTTAATCTCAAGACTCCTCGGTATGAAGCCTATCACCGTTCTCAGTTGGGCTTCCCTCAATTGGTTTGGCAAAACCAAATCCGCAAGTTTACTCCCCAAGAGAAAGTACCAGGTGCTGGCAGCCCTTCCTATTTCATGGATATGGCTAAGTCCATTGGTAGCGCTCGGCCCGGAGGAGCAGGACGGGTTTCAACCGCGAATATTCCGATCGCGGCTCCTTACCGTCAGTCAAAGTCCTAATCTTTGTCTAAGCACTTGTAAAAGTTTATTAAATTCTGGGGGTGGTGGAGCAGTAGCTTCTATCCACTCCTTTTTTGTGGGATGTTGTAGGCGCAGTTGCCAAGCGTGGAGGGCTTGCCCAGAGAGGTTAACGCCTACGGAGCGGTTGCGACTATAGGTGGCATCTCCCACAAGGGGATGACCGATAAAGGCGCTATGGACGCGGATTTGATGGGTACGGCCGGTTTCAAGTTGGAAGTGCAGGAGGGTATAGTTACCGAGGCTCTCTTGAACCTGCCAATGGGTGATGGAGGAACGGCCGCCTTTTTCTAGGGGTACGATCGCCATTTTTTGACGATCTCCAGGATGTCGCCCAATGGGTTGGTTAACGGTTCCGCTATCGGTGCTGGGAGAACCATGGACAATACCGAGATAGTCGCGACGGGCAGTTTTTTCTTTCAGTTGAGCTTGGAGATGATAAAGGGCGGTTTCAGTTTTGGCGATCGCCAGAGCGCCAGTGGTATCCTTATCGAGTCGATGGACAATTCCCGGTCTCTGCTCGCCACCAATGCCTTTTAAGTCAGGACAATGGGCTAAAATGCCATGGACTAATGTCCCCGTTTCATGACCGGCTGAGGGATGTACCACTAAGCCAGCCGGTTTATTGACAATCAAGATTTGATCGTCTTCATAGAGAATATCCAGGGGGATATCTTCTGGGATCAAGTCAATCGGTTGTACGGGAGGCAACTCTAAGATGATGCGATCGCCCGGTTGCAGAGTCATTTTCTTCAGTTGACATACACGATCATTGACTTTCACTTGACCGCGATCGATCAATTTCTGGAGCCGGGAGCGAGAAAAATTCGGTAACCGATCCGAGAGATAGCGATCGAGGCGATCGGCTTTCTGTTTAACCTGAAGATTAATTATTTCTGATAAATTTGCAATCACAACTATAGCCCTACACGCTGTTCATGGGTAATGGGTAAAATAAATCGATTGAATCACTACTTTAAAATAAGTGGTTTTCCCCCCTAGGTCACTTGATAAAAAAAGCGGTAAAGTAAAGATATTAAGAGTTCAAGGGTGCATAGACACAATGAATTATCTACCGAAGCTGCTTCAGATCCTTTTGATGATCGCGGCTATCCAGACTTTTGGCTGTTCCCAGCAAAACCCAAACCTTATGAAGCAGAACTTAGCCATTGATTGCTGCCAATGCTGTGATGATGATGGCAATAATTGTAAATGTTGTTTATGTGGATAGTGGCCTCCTTTTTAAGAGCCTAATTTTTAAACCCAACCGAAAGAGACACAACCGACTGCCATAACCTAAGTTCTAGTTCACAGAGCAGGTCGTAAGCTAGAATTGGAAGAACTTGCTACAAAGCTTGCTTATTATAAACTTTACCTTTCTTTTGACAATAATTTCTATTAATACTATTTTAACTAAAGATCTTAGAAAAAATTATCTTCAAAATCATGGCCAAGCACATCAAAGCACTGAAACTATCTCTTGCTCTTGGGTTAGTTGCTTCTTTCGTAACAGGTTTTACAGCACTTGTTGGCCATGATGATATTTTTGAAACTGCCACAGGTATTTATCCTGACCCGATGGGAATTGCTTACATCATCAAGCCCGATGGTAAATACTGTCTTGGATGTCAAGGGGAGGAGATCGGGACGGAGATCGGAGCGGAGATCGTGTAATTGGGGTCAAAAGGCTTTTGGGACTTCAACAAGGCAAACGCCAAATGAAGAAGTTTACTCATAACGGCCGCGCTCACCGGCATTTTCACCTTCCCTCGACTCAATCACCTCTGGCTGAAAGCCTTGAGAAGGGGATTATGGCCCATAGCCACTATCGCTGGCATATATAAAGCTTTTCTCAAACGTCGATTACCGGTATGAGAAAGGCGGGGTTTACGTTGAGAGGTTAGATACTTCTAAACCTTGAAGCCATGGGTGAACCCGCCCACCCACCAGGTTCCGTAGGGGCGGGTTCAGGAAGATCCCAGTGGGAAGGCGAAAATATGGGTGAACCCGCCCCTACATCTGGGCAAACCAACACCAAATTCCTCGGATACGCTGCTGGTAACCTGATCAACCTCCTCTGTCAACTGAAAATTAACCTTTCCCACACCAACTTTTCTCAACTCCCCATCCGCCAAGCCTACCTCAAAGGACACAATCTCAATAACACCAATTTTAGCCAATGTCACTTTACCGGTTCCGTATTTACCGATGTCTTCGGCCCCGTCTTTTGTCTCGCCGTTAGCCCCAAGGAACGATTAGTCGCCATTGGCGATGGCTACGGTGCAATCCGTCTCTGGGGATTCGACGACAGTCAACCGTTCTTAACCCTTCAAGCTCATCAAGGTTGGGTGCGCTCCATTGCCTTTAGTCCCGATGGTAACCTTTTAGCCAGTGGAAGCGCTGACCAAACCGTAAAACTCTGGAATCTCGCCAATGGTAACTGTTTAGCCACCTTACAAGACCATCAGGAAACCGTACGCTCTGTTGTCTTTAGCCCTGACGGTCAAAATTTAGCCACGGGAGCCGCCGATCGCCTGGTCAAAATCTGGAGCCTTTCCAACCCAGAACATCCCCAATGTCTGCATACATTAACCGGTCATACAGAAGGAGTGTATTCCGTAGCCTTTAGTCCTCATAGTGAACGGATTGCCAGTAGCAGTAATGACATGACCATCCGCCTGTGGGATCTAGAAACCGGTGAAGTGCAAGTTTTGCCCGGTCACGACAACTGGGTCTGGTCAGTGGCGTTTAGTCCCAATGGTCATTTTTTAGCCAGTAGTAGTGATGGATGATACTACGGTACGGCTCTGGAATATGGAAACGGGAGAGTGTTTGCACACAATACCGGCTCATCATCATTGGGTTCATGCCTTGACCATGAGCCATAACGGAGAGATTCTAGCCAGTGGCAGCAGCGATCGCACCATCAAAATCTGGAATACGAACACGGGAAACTGCGTGCATACCTTAACTGGACATAACGAAGGGGTGCGATCTATTTCCTTCAGTGCCGATGCTCAAATCTTAGCCAGTGGGAGCGAAGATGAAACCATTAAACTCTGGGATGTTTACCAGGGAGCATTGATCAAAACCCTGCGGGTGGAACCTCCCTATGCAGAGATGAATATTTCTGAAATTGAAGGCTTAACTCAAGCAGCGATCTCTACACTCAAAGCTAATGGAGCTATAGTAATATAGCACTTCGCACGGTAATAGGTAATAGAGGATCTCCCTCTCCGCGTCCCCGCGTCCCCATCTCCCCATCTCCCCATCTCCCTATCGTCCCAGATCTTGGGAACGCTCATAGGATGCTAAAACGGCCTCCATTAAAGCCGATCGCAGGCCGCCTAACTCCAATTGCCGGACTCCGGCGATCGTCGTTCCTCCAGGACTGGTTACCCGATCCTTAAGTTCTCCAGGATGTAAACCGGTTTCTTGGAGCATTTGTGCTGTCCCCAAAACCGTTTGCACGGCTAGTTTTGTGGCGATCGCCCTTGGCAGTCCGGCGGCTACTCCACCATCAGATAACGCCTCAATGGTCAAGGCTACAAAGGCGGGCCCGGAACCCGAAAGTCCAGTTACTGCATCCATCAAGGTTTCCGGCACTTCTACCACTTCTCCCACGGCTGATAACAAGGTTTTGGCCTGCTCTAACTGAGCGGGAGTGGTGTGGGAACCCGAGGCGATCGCACTCATCCCCGCACCTACCGTTGCTGGAGCATTGGGCATAACACGAATAACACCCATATCCAGAAACGCCGCTTCCAGGCGACTGATCGGAACTCCAGCCAAAATAGAGACCAACAACGGCATTTTTACCCCGGACAACTCCGTAGCGATTTTGTCAAACACTTGGGGTTTAATGGCTAACAGCACCATCTCCGTTACTGCTGTCACTTCTAGATTATTGTCCGTCACCTGCACTCCATAGCGCTCGACTAACTCCTGACGGCGATCGGATCTCGGTTCACTCACCAGTACCTGACTTCCTAAATAAATCTTCTCCGCTAAAATACGGGATAAAATAGCCTCCGCCATTACCCCGCCCCCAATAATACCCAGTTGCACCATAATTCTTAACTTATCTATTGTCCATTATTTTTATCAACGGAGTGGGGAGTCGGCAGTCGGCAGTCGGCAGTCGGAAAAACCCGTTTTGTCTCTTGCCTTTTGCCTCTTGCCGCTTGCCTCTTGCCTCTCACTCCTAAGCCATTTGAGCCGGGTTATCCGTCCAATTCGGAGAAGGCGATGATGCGGTCGGACGAACGGGACGGACTTGAGACTGGGGGTTGTTTTGCATCCCACCAATTTGCGTTTTTACACTCACACAGCTTGGTGTGAACAAGAAAATACTCTCACCAATTCGTTCTTGGTGGCCATCGATCGCATAGGTTCCGCCAGCCACGAAATCCACAGCACGTTGGGCCTGATCCGGGTCCATCATCGTTAAATTCAAGACCACTGATTTTCTTTCCCGCAAAGCTTGGATCGCTTGAGGCATTTCTTCAAATGAGCGGGGTTCCATAACCACCACTTCGGACATAGAATTGGCTGCTCCAGGCATCCCAATCACATTATTCATCGGTGCTGCTCCTGGTATTTGTGGATCGATACCCATTTCTGGGCGTTCCCGCAACCGTCTTCTCGGTTGAGGTACTTCCTCGACTTCAGGTTGGGGATTGTCTTCTTTATAGATGTTCTGATACTCTTGAGCATCTAACTCATCATCATACCCGTAATCATATACAGGCTCATTCAGACCTACAAAGTCTCTGAGTTTGGAAAATAAATTCATGGTTAATAGAACCTCCTTAGCCTGGTACTGAGATCTTCAATTACCCACCATGCAGTCTAGCAAGAAAGCTTCCATTTTCTTGCATCAATTGCAAATTGATGGATCTAGTCTGCTTCTTTCCACAGAATTGGGTGACTTTTCCACAGCCAGCGATCGCTCCAACGCTACACCCTCGAGTCTTAGCCACTCTAAACTTCCTTGCATCCACAGTCTGAGCAAAGATCGAGTATTCGGAGGTTAGAGCGCTTTCCATGAAGGTGAGGGAATACTGACAATGGGTTGAATGAGGGCGACTTTTAAGGGGAAAACGGTTTTCCTAATGACCAATTACCGATTACCGCGCGGAGCGCTATATTGAGATTTTCTAGGGATTTCGTTGCCCAAAGAGGGTCGTTCCCAGACGGATTAGGGTTGCTCCTGCTTGGATAGCCAGGGGATAATCTGCTGACATGCCCATGGATAGGTGGTGCATTTGAAGATTCGACCAATCTTGCTGTTTAATCTTATCAGCTAATTCTGCGGTTTGTTGGAAAACTTCATAAGTCTGCTCTGAATTGAGTCCGAAGGGAGGAATACACATTAGCCCTTGAATATCCAGGCGATCGCAGCGATCGAGAACTGGTAAGTCGTTGAGCAGTTCTGGGACCCTCCAACCAAATTTTTGCGGATCGGGGACAATTTTCACTTGCAGACAAATCTTCGGTTTCGTCTCTAAGTTCTCGGCTAACTCGTTAAGCTGTTGGGCGAGTTTGAGGGAATCTACCGAATGAATCCAGGGAAAGTTAGCAATCGCCTTTTTCGCCTTGTTACTTTGTAAATGGCCAATCAAGTGCCACGTAATATCCGTTAAATCCTTCAGTTCTTCCTGTTTCTGAAGACTTTCTGGGATGCGACTTTCACCAAAATCACGGATTCCTGCTCTGTACGCTTCCCGAATCCGTTCACTCCCAACCGTTTTGCTCACCGCAATTAGACGCACCCGATCTGGAAGGGTTGAGCGAATTTGAGCGATCCGATTCGCCATGGAGTTCTCTAAATCAGTCATTGGAACGTTCGCTTATGAACCACCATTAACTCATCATAAAGGGAAAGTTTACCTTCTCGCCGCAGCGATCGCAGACGATTCTCTAACACGATCCGAGCTTCTCCTCGCGTTACCGACTCAAATTTGAGTCCCTCTGGACTGGCGATCACGATAAAAAATAATCGTTGGGCATATAGGGTAGTAAAGAGTTCTTTACGATTCTCTATTACACAAACCCTAAACAACAAACCAAATGTAGGATGACTCAGATAAGTTTCGCCAGACATTCACATTAACACTGGGATGAAAAAATTAGGGATAACTGCTCAAACCGTTTGCCTTGAACAAAAGGGTAGCGATTTTCAACTCCTTTACTCTACCAAAAGATGGTCACTTATAGCGCTTTGCGCTAGGGAATAGAGAATAATCTTGTTGTACATGGCTTTGAGGTTTCAACACTCCATATGACTCCTCAGCTTATTTGTCCCCATATTAGACGAGCGCACCATAACCCTACCAAACTGATTAGGGCGACTCCATCCCAGATATGCCATTGGAACTGATACCATTCTACTTTATGCTGATTGGGTTGGGTAAAGCCTCGCACTTCCATCGCGCTGGCAATTTGAGCTGCTCTGAGCAGCAGGTTTTCTAGCAATCGTTCTACCACCATTAACCAGACTTGCGAAGATCGCTTTAATCCCAATTTCTTCCAATTAATAGCGCGGGTATTAATGGAGCGGATTAAATTTTGCACTTCTTCCAGGACTAAGGCGATAAACCGCAGGGAAAGCGTCAGGGTTAGAGTAATTTCCGTTACTGGAACTCCCCAGCGTTTAAGGGGAGACATCCAGGTTTCCAGGGCAGCCGTTACTTCTTCTGGTGCGGTAGTGAGCAGGAAAAGACCCGTACTATAAATAACGGTAAAGATCAATGTTCCTAAGCGTAATCCCAGATCGAGAGATAAACGGGTGATGATTAACTGGCTAAATCCCAGATTAAGGGTAAGCAGGGTATAGCGATAGGAGGTGGGTTGTGCGAAAGAGTCCTCAACAGCAGGTAACCGAGGTTGATGGACAACGGTTAATCCATCAGGCGCAACAATGGTAATTAAGACGATCAGAGTCCCCAGCATGAGTAACCATCCCAGTTGTTGCTTCAGCACGCGCAGGGGAATCGAGGTAGTGAGGGTAATGGCAATCAGAAAACCCACCAGAATGAGACGAAAAGGGGTACTTGCAAGGACTGGGATCGCTAGAAAACTCAGTAACCAGATCAGTTTAATTCTGGGATCGAGGCGATGGAGCCAAGTAGTGGGGTTTTCGAGATAGAGACCAATGGGGAGCGATCGCAGTAAATCCATGTTGGCATACAGTGATGAATAAGGAGTAGGGTGCGTTGATAGCCTATCCTACTACGGTTTTATCGATTCCCTCAGTAAGTCTTAAGTTGCCGATCGCCGCAAGTTGCCAATTCTAGCATTCGCGATCGCTACAGGAGTGAACTTCGTACTCGATCATTTAAGGCTTGATTTCAGTTAAGAATTGAAGCTCAAGGGGTAAAACAGGGTCTGGCTACCTAATGTCCCCCAAACTTCCCTGCTAAACCCAAATCGTAAATTGACCCGGTACAGTCCGGAAATTGGCCGCACTCAACTGGGTTGAATTAACCCCTTCAACAATGACCAGAAACTCCCCGGTTTGCATATCCTGAATAATCGTTTGATTGCCACTTCCCGGCGAGATATTCAAATCCTCAAAGCGCAAACCATTGGTTAAACCAATCAGATCTTCCCCAACACGGAAATCGGTAAATACATCCGCATCTTGCAAGCGACGGCCACCTGTCGTGCGAGCATTCGGAGTAACAGAAGCACCAATGACAAAAATATCATTACCTACGCCTCCAGTTACCGTATCGCTGCCATTATCACCATAGAGAATATCATCCCCAAAATCCCCAAATAATTGGTCATGTCCTTGACCTCCTCGGAGGAGATCATTTCCCTGTCCCCCATAAATCTGGTCTTCATCCCGGTTCCCATTAATCTGATCGTCCCCTCGGTTGCCAAAAATGCGATCGTTATTTTGCCCCCCAAAGATCGCATCATTCCCTTGACCACCAAAAACCACATCATCGCCTCGATTTGCTGAAATTAGGTCTACGCCTTGGTTTCCATAGATTTGATCGTTATCATCCACACCATAGAGGCTATCATTACCCTCCAAGCCTATAATCAAATCGGAAAAAGGTGTTCCACCGAGAAAATCATTGAAAGGGGTTCCTGTAATGGTTGCCATAGATATACCTCCTCACTACCAACAGCGATCGCTGATCGCACTTGCATAATCGCAAGTCTAGGGGGAATTTGTCCAGAGAAACGAAGAAAGTCTAATCTTTCAGTCAATAGACTCAAAAGGAAAGAGGAAAACCGGGTTTTCTTCCCATTGCTGAATTTTCCAACCAAACCCGCGCATATTCTTACGGATTGCTTTTGGGGGTTCTTCAAAGGTAATAAATATACCGTTGTCTCCCCGTTTAATCCCTTCGGCTAGAAATTGGGTTGCAAATACGGTTTTTGCACTCCCTGCTGTTCCGACTACTAGGGTAGCCCGGTTTTTGGGTAGTCCCCCTTGGGACAGAAAGTCAAATCCGGGAATACCGGTTTCAAGCTTTTCAATTGCGTCTGAGTCTGGATACTTGTCTACATTCATCTTCATGTCCGCGAAGCGGAAACAGTGGTTTGATTGGTTAGGGTCTAGATGAGAATCTTAGGATTCCTTTCATTTATTGTCTCTCGTCTCTGGAATCAAATCTAGTCCTAGGAGTACCGTGTCTACATTGGAGAGATCTCCAATAATCCTCTGAATGGGTTGGGGGAGTTGTTTGATTAGGGTGGGAGTAACTAAGATTCGTTCAGTTTCTGCCAATTCGGGTTCTTCTAAAACATCAATTATTTTCAGTTCGTATTGATCTTCGAGTTGAGTATTACAAATCTCTATAAGATTGGCGATCGCTCGTTGAGACTTCGGCGTATTCCCAGTAATATAGAGTTTGAGTAAATAGTAGTGCATTACGGTTTCAAGTTTTGGTAATTTTTGGTGACGTTTAATTTATTTAAGCCAATAAAGTACTTCCGATAGTAAGAGGCTAAGTAACCCATTAATTCTAAAACCATTAATCGCCCTTCTGAAACATAGGCTTGCGCTTTGACGGGATTGGTTTGTTGGGTTTTCTCTTTCAAAACTTGAGTATGAATGTCAACCACATCTCGAGGAGAGGCTTTTAAGAACCCTAGCTGTTCTCCCATATTCCGCAGTTTCTCAGAAATGTTGTGTTCAACTCTATAAGCCCTTTGTTCCATAGACAAGTCCATTAACTCTCCATATTCTTGCACAATTTCTTGAAAAATTTCGGGTGACGATTCTCGTAACAAGGATAATCCAAAAAGTTTAGCGGTGATCTGGGTTTGGCCTGTATCAGCGATATGTGTGAGTCCCAATATTTCTTGTTCTTGAAGTCGTTTTAATTGATTTTGCTGCAAAACTTGCAGTTGGCGTTTTTGCTCGATCGCCAATCGTAGGGAATAGACTAAGAGCTTACTATCGATTTGATCTTTGATTAAATATCCCTGTGCCCCCAATTGTAAACATTGAACCCGCAGGGTTTCATCTTTGTTTTACGTAAATACCACAGTGGCCAAGTAAGGAAACTTCTGTTGAGAGTCCTGTAGGGTTTCCATGGCTTGACTATCTGGGGAATTGAGAGAGATTAACAGAACATCAAAGTGTTGTTCTGAGAGCTGGGCGATCGCGTCTTCTAAGTTATGATAAAACTCTATTTGAAACTCAAGACCCCATATAGCCCAACTGGGAGCCTCATTCAACAACCGATCGACTTGAGTATAATCTCCTGTCTTATTGGTGACCAATAAAACTCGATAAAGTACCATAACTTAACCTTACTATACCCACAATTCAGAGATGGATAAGATTAAACCCATGAATAAATGTATAGTTTGATTTGAGTTTTCCAAGAATTCCCGCCAGATTATGATGGCTTTCCTGTAAATATCAATATTTTTTTCGGATTTTATCAATGGATTTAGCTCGTACTATAATATAGCATCTATACAATAGGATGAGCATAAATAAAGTCAATTCGTTTCCTCGATCGCCACTTAAAACCCATTCAACAGCCACTCCAGTTAACCCGAAGTCAAGTAATGCGACACATCAATCCCCGTGTTTGGAGTGTCAATCCTCTATAGCAAACATCTAAGGATTTGATATAACTCTCCCCTTCTCTGCTATACGATTAGGTAATCCGTGGTAATCGGTAGCTGTCAGACAGGCACATTAACATATATTCATGAAGTTTTGTTACAATTTGCGTGACTTTGTGGAACTTGAAACTCTCATTCCGTAGGATTTCAATATAATTACGTGTATTTATGTGAAGTGAATCCTCCAAAAATCTCAGAAAGTCTAGGGAAAACTAGCAAATTTGGTGAATTTACAGTTATCACGATCAAATCTTAATAAAACCTAAAGCAAATACATTGATGGCAGGTTAATTAAGGGAACACACAGCCATCAGGTCATCTACTATCCAAGGAGTCAAGCGTCTTATGTTAATTCGAGAGATTGTTAACCAAAGTCTAACTCTAGGCTATCTGAGCGTGGAAGCTGAAGAACAACTGCGAACTAACCTCAGCCACAAGTACGATGTGGAAGACTTTCGAGCGTTTATGCAATTGCAATTTGCGATTATGAACGGACAAGTGAAGCAGGAAGCTCGCGAACGGTTTTTGGTTGGAGTCATTCACTAAATCATCTTGACGATCAATTGGGCTAACTGCTCGGCACTGTCGCGTACAGCAAGGGAACCCATCGCTTCTGCCATCTTCTCTAGGGTTTCTGGAGATTGGAGTAATTGAGAAACGGTTTGCTTTAAGGTTTCAGCCGTGAGTTGTTTTTGCTCAAAGACTTGAGCTGCCCCTGCTTGGACGAAAATCTGGGCGTTATAGGTTTGATGATCGTCGGCAGCATAGGGATAGGGAATCAGTAGTGCCGGGGTTTTGGCGATCGCCAATTCCGTCAACGTCCCTGCTCCAGCGCGACTAATGACTAAGGTAGCTCGATGGAGCAAAGCCCCCATATTCTCGTAAAAGGGTAGGACTAAATAGTGCGGATGCTGAATATCCTGAGCTTGAGGATCGTTATTTCCAGTTAAATGAACCACCACTACCCCCCGATCTAACCAATCTTGCACCGCTTCGCGCACCCGTTGATTCACTGCAACTGCCCCTTGAGATCCACCCATCACAACAATTACAGGCGAATCTTCAGGAATATCTAAAGTCAAGGGTTGGGGATTGAGAAAATCAGCACGAACGGGAGTCCCCATAGAGATGACATTGGCTTTTTTAAGATATTTTTTAGCATCTTCAAATCCGACAGCAACGTTCGTACACCAGGGAGCCAAAAACCGCGTCACTTTACCCGGTAAGGCGTTAGACTCATGGAGGATAACGGGTAAACCGAGAGATCGCGCGGCAATAATCACAGGAGCCGCAATATAACCCCCTGTGGTAAACACTGCTTGAAATTGCCCTGTTTTCAATAACCGACGACAGACTCCAATGGAACTTACTAACCCTTGCAACACTCTCAGACTCTTGAAACTCAAGCCTCCTTGAAAGCCTTCAACGGCGATCGTATGTAGGGGATATTGACTAGGAACTAACTGAGTTTCCAAACGGTTGGGAACGCCCAACCATTCAATATGGCAGTTCTGAAGTTGCCCAGCAACAGCCAGCGCGGGAAATAAATGCCCACCGGTTCCACTAGCGGCAATTAAGAGTCTTAAGGGTGAATCAGACATGAAAGGGCTATAGGATATGAATCAGGTACTCTAGAGTTATAGTAATGATTATTTTCCCATAGCGGGTTCAGTAAGTATTGAATTGGTAAATAAATGAGCCATAAGATGATAAATTCGGTTTCCAGTCACCAGAGACGAAGGGCGACATTACCCGGTAGTCGCCTTTGGGCTACCCTGCTTTTGAGTATCTCGATCGCCAGTACTGGGGGCAACCTGGGGGTACGAGCTGCTGAAACCGTACCCAACGAATTAAAACAGGTGATCGAGCAAATTGACAGTAATGCCAGTCAACAGAATCTGCAAGGGGTTTTATCCTTTTACGATCGCCAGTTTGAGAGTGAGGATGGCTTAACCCACTCTAGCCTGGCAGAAGTGTTATCGGGATTTTGGCAAGAGTATAGTCAGATTCGCTACAGCACCAACATCGAATCCTGGGAACAGGAAGGAAATGCTTGGATTGCCGAAACGGTAACCACTATACAAGGTAAGAAAATGATGATGGGGCGATCGATGGATATGCAATCTGAAATTCGATCGCGACAACGGTTAGAAAATCAAAAGCTAGTCTCCCAGGAAATCCTCTCCGAACGCACCATTTTAACGGCTGGAGACAATCCACCTACCGTTGATTTTCAACTACCGGAACAGGTTTTAATTGGACAACGCTTTACGTTAGATGCGATCGTTCAAGAACCTTTAGGGAATAATGTTCTCTTAGGAGCAGTCCTAGAAGAACCCGTCAGTGCAGATAATTATCTGGAATCAGAATCTATCGACTTGGAGTTACTCTCGGCTGGCGGTTTATTCAAATTAGGGACTGCCCCCGTTATTCCCGAACCCAGATGGATTTCAGCAGTCTTAGTTCGTGGGGATGGCATTACCATGATTACTCAACGTTTACGAGTCGTAAAGTCAATTCAAAATTAACAATTAATAATGATGGGTTTAAGGGTGGGAAAATAGGGGAATGAGCAGATTGCCAATTACCAATTACCAATTACCAGCGTGAAGCGCTTACCTATCTTATGTCTCAGTTCAAAATTGATGTATGGGGGATAGTATTTGCTAGTTTAATTGGGGTGAATCCCACATTAACAGACCAAGCATTACTTGTACCTGTACTCGCTCAGGGTATCCCCATTAATTCTAGTGAAGTTCAAACTGTTCCACAATTTTTAGTTGATGCCGTTCGTTGGGATCTTAGCATTGAATTAGGCATACATCCCGATCGCCTCTCCTTGGTTCAAGGAAGTCGCCAACAATGGCCAGATACCTGTCTAGGATTAGCCCTTCCTGGGGAATTTTGCGCTCAACAAATCATTCCTGGATGGCGTATTGTGCTGTCTGATGGGTCTCGGAGTTGGGGTTATCGTAGTGATGTTCAAGGACAAATTCGGCGACTCGAAACCACGCCCCAAGAAATTGCTTTTCCCCTATTTTTACAGGATATGGTCTTAAAAACAGTCGCGGAAGAATCTCAACAACCTATTGATTCTTTAGCCTTTCAACAAGCCATACCCCAAACTTGGCCGGATACTTGTTTAGGGTTAGGAGGCAATAATTGCACCGCGATCGCCATTCCGGGTTGGCAAATCACGGTCATCAGTGATACTCTAAATCAAACTTGGGACTATCGTACCAATCGAGATGGCTCGATTATCCGGCCAGCGATCGATCGATCCTCTGCTGGAACCCCTGAACTTGAAAGATTACCGGAATCCGTTAGACAAGCCGTTTTAAAAGATTTGGCTCGTCGCCGACGACTCCCCCTGCGTACGATAGAGATCGTAAACGCTACACCTGAGATTTGGTCAGATAACTGTTTAGGATTGCCCTTTTGGAATAGTGAGTGTGAAGAAGGAGAGCTAGACGGATGGCGTGTAGTTGTGAAAAATTCTCGTCGCAGTTGGGTGTATCGCACGGATAGTCAGGGCGAGATTGTTTATCCAGAAAATAATTAACAATTTAATCATTAACAATAGAGCAGAAAGCACTGTAAGATAATCGAGGCAAGACTCTAGATTATGAGGAAGTTATCATGACCAGAAGTCAATCAGACATTGGCGTATCCGGAATTCTGTTTGGCATTATTGCAGCATTGATCATTTTAATTGGTGCAAACAGCTTTGTAATTATCAATCCCGGTCAGGCTGGGGTTTTGAGTGTTTTAGGGAAAGCCAGAGATGGGGCACTCCTAGAAGGAATTCACTTCAAACCCCCTTTAATTTCTAACGTTGATGTTTATGATGTCACCGTACAAAAATTTGAAGTCCCAGCCCAAAGTTCCACCCGTGATTTACAAGAATTAAGCGCCAGTTTTGCCATTAACTTTCGCCTCGATCCCCTGAAAGTTGTCGAAATTCGCCGAACCCAAGGAACCCTACAAAATTTGGTTTCTAAAGTGATTGCGCCCCAAACCCAGGAATCTTTTAAAATTGCGGCGGCGGTGCGAACCGTAGAAGAGTCGATTACCAAACGGACAGAATTGAAGCATGATTTTGATATCGCGTTGGATCAAAGACTAGAAAAATATGGCATTATTGTCCTGGATACCAGTGTCATTGACCTGACCTTTTCCGCTGAATTTGCCCGTGCGGTAGAAGAAAAACAAATTGCCGAACAACGGGCGCAACGGGCGATTTATATTGCCCAAGAAGCCGAACAAGAAGCCCAAGCCGATGTTAACCGGGCGAAAGGGAAAGCCGAAGCTCAACGGTTATTAGCCGAGACATTAAGGGCCCAAGGAGGTACATTAGTACTGCAAAAAGAGGCGATCGAAGCCTGGCGAGAAGGAGGGGCACAAATGCCTAAAGTTTTAGTTACTGGAGGTGAATCAAATTCGGGTGTACCGTTTTTGTTTAATCTCGGGAATCTGGAACAAACGGTAGAGGCTCAGTAAGCCTTCTAGGATTTTAATCCATTAAAACTCACACTTGAAAAGTGTTATAGCGCTTTGCACTCTAGTAATAGCTTCTATTATTTAGGGTGTAAGGCTTCAAGTTGTACTCAACAGAAGAGAGAATCGCTATATTGCTTAGAAGGTAGGTAGCTCTTGCCAATTTTGCCAACAGAGTAAACTGTGACAACTAAAATGAGTTTGATTTGATCTCTGACAGCGCTTTGCTTGCTTCATTATGCGTTATGCGTTGCATCCTCTTTATGTTGTTAGGTTTTTATTTTCAATTGGGTTACGAACAACGAACATGAATATTTTTGCTAAACTCTTCTCTCAACCTGTAATGAAACCGCTTTTCGGTCAACGGAATCGAGGTATCGAAATCAAGTCAGAACCCGAAATCGAGATCATGCGAACCAGTGGGAAAATTGTGGCGACGGTTCTCAAAGAAATTGCTGAAATTGCTGAACCGGGGATGACCACTGCCGATCTCGATGCCTATGCAGAACAACGGATTCGCCAGATGGGTGCAACACCAAGTTTTAAGGGATATCATGGCTTTCCGGCTTCAATTTGTGCCTCGGTTAATCATCAAGTTGTTCATGGTATTCCCTCCCGTAAACAAGTCCTAAAATTGGGGGATTTGCTGAAAGTAGATACGGGGGCTTATTACCAGGGTTATCACGGTGACTCCTGTATTACGATTGCCATGGGTAAAATTCCAGGATCGACCCAAAAACTGATGGAAGTCGCAGAACAAGCTCTCTATGAAGGCATAAAACAAGTAAAACCGGGGAACTCGCTGCTAGATATTGCCGGTGGAATTGAAGATTATGTAAGACCTTATGGCTATAAAATAGTTGAAAATTATACGGGTCATGGGGTGGGGCGAAACTTGCATGAAGAACCAGCGGTATTTCACTTTCGCACCGATGCCCTACCCAATGAGAAACTGCGTCCAGGAATGATATTGGCGATCGAACCGATTATCAATGCCGGTTCAAAAGTGACTCGTGTTTTACCCGACCAATGGACTGTCGTGACCGTGGATAATTCCCTGTCTGCCCAATTTGAGCATACCGTTTTGGTGACCCAGGACGGTTACGAAATTCTCACCGATCGCACCCTGTTGTAGGGTATGGAGGGATAACACAGAGAATAAGTCATATCAAGTCCGTTGCATAAATTACGATATAGTCATTGCGAACGAAACGTAGTGGAGTGAAGCAAGCTCGGCTATCTCTCCAAATCTCAGCGATTGCTTCCCTGCGGTCGCAATGACAACAGTTTAATCGGACTTGATATCACAACTATTTAAGGATTTGATATTAGACCTTAAGCAAGACAAGCTATTCCCTATTTCCCATAAAAAACCCCCAGTTGTTAAGAACTGGGGGCGAGATAGGAATCAGGGTGCATCTATTAACTTCTGTTCCCCTAGATAAAACCTCGCTCCGGATAAAATAAAAATTGGGTTTCATCAAAGAAAGGGACAATTGGCAAACTGGCCAAGCGATCGCCGCAACCACCGCAACTCCTTCCCATAATAAAGAGTATTCTCATCGAGATCTTAACCCTAATCATAATGAACTCAACCGACCTCGCCTTTACCCCAGCCACAGAACAAGCCCAACTGATCCGCAGCAAACAGATTTCTCCCCTAGAATTAGTTGAACTCTATCTAGACCGCATCGCCACCTATGATGGCCAACTGGGTAGCTACTTTACCGTCATGGCAGAAGAGGCGATCGCCGATGCCAAAGCCAAAACCGAAACCCTAGCCCAAAACTCCAGCGATCTGCCCCCATTCTTCGGCGTTCCCATCTCCGTCAAAGACCTCAAACGCGTTAAAGACGTGCGCTGTTGCTTTGGAGTCGCTGGCTTAAAAAACGAAATGGCAACCGAAGATGATGGTGTTGTCACCAAACTACGGCAAGCTGGATTTATTCTCCTCGGTAAAACCGCCGCCTCCCAACTCGGCTCCATGCCCTTTACCGAACCGCCCGGCTTTCCCCCCACCCGTAATCCCTGGAACTTAGACCATACCTCTGGAGGCTCCAGTGGAGGTGCTTCCTCTGCCCTAGCCGCCGGTTTATGTCCCATTGCCCATGGCTCGGATGGTGGCGGTTCAGTGCGCGGACCAGCCGCCTGTTGTGGAGTGGTGGGCTTAAAACCCTCGCGAGGGCGGATTTCCTGCGCTCCTGTAGGTGATAGTCTTCATGGCTTAGGAACCAACGGCGTTTTGGCCCGCAATATTGCCGATACTGCCACCTTACTCGATGTCATGGCTGGCTATATCACTGGAGATCCCTATTGGTTCCCCGAGCCTTCCATTCCCTTTGCCCAAAGCTACCAAACCCCCCCCTCTTCCCTGCGGATCGCCTTTAGCCCGAACTTATCTGACTTTGGTCAAGCTAGTCCAGAATATCAACAAGCGGTCACCGATACCGCCAAGGTCTTAGCCGATCTCGGCCATCATGTGGAAGAAGCGTGTCCTCTAGTTTCCGATCTACAAGAATCCTTTACAACGATTTGGCAGTCTGGAGTAGCGGCTTCTGGTTTACCTCTGGAACTGTTAGAGCCGATCAATCAATGGTTAGCCTCTCGCACCGTTAACGCTGGGCAATATCTGCAAGCCGTGAAGGAAATGCAGAGAATTAGCCGCCGGATAGTGGGATTTTGGGATGACTATGATGTTTTATTGTTGCCCGTTTATCTCCATCAGCCCATTAAAGTTGGAGAATGGGCAGGTTTAGACCCCACTCAAATCTTTGAAAAGGTCAGCCATTGGGTCGCTCCCTGCCCCCCATTTAATGCGACGGGACAACCGGCGATCGCTCTTCCTGTCGGATTTGGCGATCGGGGTTTACCCTTGAGCGTGCAACTGGTGGGAAAACCCGGCGCAGAAGCTACACTCTTATCTTTAGCTGCTCAGTTAGAGCCGATCTACAACTGGGGTCAGTATCGCATACCCGATCTTAGAATTAATTCTTAGCATTGATCGGCTGCTGGTCATCGGTCATCAGGAAGAGCAGAGTGTTAACCCATCAATAAAATCGTTTTAGGAATTACGTTTCGGTTTCAGAAGAGGACAAAAGTGCGAACCCAATTGTAGACCTGGATACAGTTATGCCCTCTATTTCAAGTTAAGGTCTACAAAATATTGACAGAAAGTAGATCATTTTAATCTAAGTGTTATCGCAGAGAATGCATCTTGGGGTTGAGTCAGTCACCTTACGGGCTATCACCCTAATTTTTTGTGCTTTCATGCTCTCAAAAGTTCTAGCACTGTGGGCTAAATCCGATCTCCTCGGTTCGTTTAATATGAGGCTATGAAACCGTGTTGAGCTTTTTAAATGATTTAATTTGGGGCAAAATTTTAGTTGTTGTTTTAGTTCCCATTGGTCTTTATTTTTCCATCCGATCGCGCTTTGTCCAGTTTCGCTATTTTGGGCAGATGTTGGGCAATCTCCAAGATGCCTTTGCTAAAGAAGAAGGACATCTGAGTTCCTTTCAAGCCCTTGCCCTGAGTGTAGCTGGACGGGTGGGAGGTGGTAATATTGCCGGGGTTGCTGTTGCCATTACTCTAGGCGGCCCGGGTGCAATTTTTTGGATGTGGATGATTGGGCTAGTGGGTATGGCCACTAGCTTTTTTGAATGTATGATTGCCCAAGTTTTTAAAACTGCTGAACCGGATGGTTCCTATCGCGGTGGCCCAGCATATTACATGGAACGGGGTTTGAAACAACCTTGGATGGCGAGTATCTTTTCTATACTCTTACTGGTCACATTTGGCTTTGGGTTCAACGCAGTTCAGTCCTATACCGTAGCCACCTCTTTTCAAGAAACCTTTGGTTTAAATCCAAATATCACTGGTTTTGCTCTCATGGTAGTTCTAGGGATAATTATTTTTGGGGGTGTAAAGCGTATTGCTGAGGTTGCTGAGTACGTTGTTCCTTTTATGGCTATGGGATATTTCCTCCTCGCCCTCTTTGTCATTGTGACTAACTTGGGGCAAATTCCCGCCGTATTTACCACCATTGTACAGAGCGCATTTGGCGTGAAAACCGCGATCGCCGGAGGTGTCGGAACCACCATCATGTACGGCATCAAGCGTGGCTTATTCTCCAATGAAGCCGGTTTAGGTAGCGCTCCTAATGTAGCGGCGATCGCCTATGTCAAACATCCCGTAGAACAGGGCATTGTCCAAGCTCTCAGCGTCTTCATCGACACTCTGATCCTCTGTTCCTGCACCGCATTCGTGATCTTGCTTTCTTCGGTCTATGAACCTGGTAACGATGCATTAGGAGGGGTCACCCTCACCCAACAAGCTATGGCTGAACATATCGGTTGGTGGGGTCAGGCTTTTATCACCATTGCTCTATTCCTGTTTGCCTTTACCTCCATCATTTATAACTACTACTTGGGCGAGAATAGTCTCAACTTTTTCAGCAACGAAAATAAGACCCTATTCAACGTCTTTCGAGTTCTGACCCTGACCCTAGTGATCTGGGGGGCAGTGCAAGATTTGGGTACGGTCTTTGGCTTTGCAGATGTCACCATGGGACTCTTAGCCCTAGTTAATTTAGCGGCTCTATTGCTGCTCTCTAATGTTGGGTTTGCTGTCCTCGACGACTACGATCTGCAAATAAAAAATGGACAAACGCCTGTCTTTGTCGGCGATCGCTTTGCTAGTCTGGCCATTGACCCCCAAGCCTGGGTTTCTGAAGCCATGGCCTCTAGTGGTCTAGAAGCTGCCGATCCAGAGCTTTCATAGCCCCGTTTAGATGGGCTATCCTAGAGAAAATGTGTGGTGAAAGGTTAGTGTTCTCTAGCCTCTCACCACAGATTATAGCGCTTTCAGGAGTCAGCCCTTGGAGATTTCTAAAAAACATATCGGAATTTTTTTCATTACAACAGGGATTCTGATTTTACTCATGCTTCTGTTTAAGCTTGAACCCTACATTGTAGAATTTGCCACCAGCCCGATCTATCAATTCATTGCTGGTCGTGAAGATGAAATAAGGCAAATCACCATCACGAACAATGGCGATCGAGTACAAATTGGGATTCCTCTAGGTTTGCTGAGAATCATTGCTCTATTTTTTGGGTTTATGTTTCTGAGAATCTGGTTTGATATCGGCAGTAAACTAATATCCGTAGGGCGTGAGTTGATGACCGATGATGTTAAGAATCTGGAAAAGCTCCTCAATAAATTACTCCAAATTAAAATCAATAATAAATGATAAGTGATAAGGCCAACTTATCGGATGCTCAATTAGACGGAGCGCAATTCTAGCATTTTGGGTGTTTCAGGACATAGTATGCTAATTTAGCGTATAATTCATAGTTAGGTACAGCAGAAAAAACAAGACCTAAAGTTCATTATGGACGATCTGAAAAGCCTGGGGTATGATGACTGGTTTAAGAGTCGAGTAGATGATGAAATGATTGCTGTTCACGGTGTTGCACGGGTAGTTTCTGTGCATAAAGACAGCTACACTGTGACCAAGGGGGGGCAAGAGATATTTGCCGAATTGTCAGGAAATCTTCTTTACCATACCGAGTCAGCATACGACCTTCCGACTACTGGTGATTGGGTATATGCCGATTTCTTTGATGATGATACCCATGCAATTATATATGGTGTTTTCCCAAGAAAGACTCTCCTACAGAGAAAGGCGGCTGGAAAAGTGGTGGATTTTCAGTTGATAGCTGCAAATATTGATGTTGCTTTCATTATTCAATCTTTGAATGATAATTTTAATCTACGAAGGCTAGAGCGCTATCTTGTTATGGTCAATGAAAGCGGAATTGAGCCTATTATTCTTCTCAGTAAATGCGATCTGATCTCCAAGGAAGAGATAGATAAAATCAAGAAAAAAGTTCTGAGTATTGCTCCTCATACTCTTGTCATGGAGTTTAGCAACTTAAACCAGGATAATATCGGCTCAGTTGTTGGCTTGTTAAAGAGGGAATTTTCATACTGCTTGCTAGGGTCTTCTGGTGTCGGTAAAACTACTTTACTTAACCGCATCATAGGTAATGAAAAATATGAAACGCAACCCGTAAGTAAAATACAGAGCAAAGGCCGACACACGACAACAATCCGTCAATTAGTTTCCCTGGAAAGAGGAGCAGTGATAGTAGATACCCCAGGAATGAGAGAGCTTGGTAGTCTATCTGTAGATGAGGGACTCGATGAGACCTTCTTAGACATTGTGGAGCTTTCGCAAAGCTGCAAATTTTCTAACTGTTCTCATACTCATGAAAAAGGTTGTGCGATTCGTACTGCTATAGAGGCTGGGGATCTGTCTGAACAACGTTATCAAAATTATATGAAGATGAAAAAAGAGTCGGAATTCAATCAAATGTCTTATCTGGAAAAACGACAAAGAGATAAGAGGTTTGGAAAGATGGTCAAATCGGTTATGCAAAAGAAGAAGAGGTAATGCCCTCGAATGAAACCGGGTTTAGGACAATTTATTAATGCCGAGATGGGAAATTTTCTCACTTTCTACGATCGCACAATCCTCAGCTTTTTCAGCAAGCCCTAGTTACCTCTGCTACTTGGGTAGTGCCCCTTTAGGATAAGCAATCCGCTTATGATTAAACTGTTGCCAAACGCGAACAAACGTATCTGCAATTATGGGCATTTCCTCGCGCTTCAAACCCGAATCGACCAACTGATTATCTTGCCATCTCGCTCTGAGAATTTTATTCACCATCCCTAAAGCCTCTTCATAGGTCGCTTCTTTGAGCGATCGCAAGGCAGCTTCACAAGAATCGGCTAACATCACAATACCCGTTTCCCGTGATTGGGGAATCGGCCCTGGATAGCGAAAAGCCTCTTCCTTCACAATTACACTCGGATCGGCCTCAGCCATTTGTTTGGCTTGATAATAGAAAAAGGCAATTAACATCGACCCTTGATGTTCGGGAATAAAGGCCTGTATCGCTTTCGGTAGGCGATACTGTTTCGCCAATACCAAACCTTCACTCACATGTTTCTTAATAATTTCTGCACTTTTCCAGGGGTCTTGAATCTCATCGTGTTTATTGGGCCCACCCATTTGATTTTCAATAAATCCTAGGGGATCGTGCATCTTACCAATATCATGGTAC
The DNA here is from genome assembly GCF_017746885.1 of Roseofilum sp. SBFL. NCBI lineage: Bacteria > Bacillati > Cyanobacteriota > Cyanophyceae > Desertifilales > Desertifilaceae > Roseofilum > Roseofilum sp. SBFL. The sequence continues at coordinate 68,324 of NZ_JAGHZH010000188.1, forward strand.
AGGGTTCCAGCACGGACTAGCTCACAATTACCCCCCAGGTTACGAGTGGCTGCTTCTGCGAGGGTGGCTACAAATAGAGTATGTTGAAACGTTCCAGGAGCTTCAGCCGCTAACCGTTGTAGCAGGGGACGATTAGGATTAGAAATTTCTGCCAAGCGCACCGGAGTGACCAAATCAAACAAATTTTCCAGATAGGGACTCAATCCTAAAGCAGCGATACTCGAAGCTAATCCTCCCAACCCTTGCAGAGCAGCACGAGTTAACAAAGGTTGCCAAGTAATTCCCGGAATTGCAGTTTGAATTAGAGTGACCACCAAATAGGCAAACCCTTGGGTTAAACCGACTCCGATCCCCAAAACAGACGCTTCTTCACGCGATCGCATCCGCCCAGCCATCATTCCCGCTAAGATCCCTCCAGCGGCACTGGCTAACCACTGATTCCAAATCACATCCATGCCAATTGGCAATACAGCAGCCGTCAAACCGACTACAGTCGTGGCGATACTAGAACCATAAAAGCCTCCCAACAATAAGCCAATTCCCGATAGAGCGATCGACGGTAACTTAAGGCTAACCAACAAGGGAGACGTTAAGGTCAGTAAAAGGATCAGAATCCGGTCTCGTTGACGCATTCCCGGATGAACCCGCCTTGCCACCAGCCAAAAAATGGTTACTGAGCCACCGATTAGCAAAGCATAAGCACTTAATCCTTCCCAATTAATTTGACGCTGGCTTAATTCAAAATGGTCAATGAGGACAAACTGTTTGTCAGAAATCTTATCTCCTTTACTGACAATAATTTCCCCCTTATTCACTTGATACTCAATGGAGGGGAAAGCCTCAGCCGCTTTTTCTGCCAAGCGGTTGGCTTCTTCTTTATCGTGAATTAGATTATGTTGTCCCTTAAGAACGGTATGGAGCGTATCTGAGGCAAACTTCTGTGTTTCTGGGGGGACTAAATCTTGCACTTGCAGGGCGATCGCCTGTTGCAATTGTCGCTCTGGCAGACCTTCAGCCAAACCTTGGGTTAAAATCCGCTCCAGACTTCGCTTGACACCGGTTTGGGTCTCTTCCCAAGTTGCAGCACTCCAATCAAATAAAGCAGGAGGATACAAGTTGATACTATTGTCGGTCTGTTCTATTGTCAGTTGATCTAGAGCCAATTCATAGTTATTCCGGGACTCAGAAATCTTAAATACAAGATTTGCCCAGTCACTGGCTGAACTTTGTTGTTTCACACTTTGCAATTGGGCGATCGCCCCCTGAAGTTGGGGATTAAGCACCAGTGGATATTGAAGATCGCCTGGAGAATCATTGGCACTAGACGGTTGTTCCGGTTCCTGTTCTTCGGTTTCTTCTACAGGAAACATTTGGAGGATTTCTATAATTTGTTGCCATTGGCTATTCGAGAGTTGGCGTAAATAGCGCTGCGTTTCGACCGGCAACAGAGACTCCTCCACATAAGGAAATTCACCCGTTTGCCGCCGCCAATACTCCCCTGGAGCCAATAAACTGGTTACAGTGTTCTGAAGTTCTTGGTTTAACTCCAAATTGATTTTCAGTACCGTATAGGAACCGCTACGGATTAATTTGCGCCTATTTTCCGTTTCCTTTTCATCAATCACCTTTTCTGTGCGGGGAGCAGTGATGGTTTCTGGAGCTAAAGTTCCTGGTCGCAGTTGGGGCGCGCTGTAGAAGCGATAACCGAAAGAACTGGTCACTGAAGCAACGGCAACCACAAAAAAAGCCGTAGGGGGGATTTTTTTGACTGATGTTTGGCGCGCAACATTCTGGGGTGGATAAGCCACATCAGTCCCTGGTGTTTTCTCAGAAGGGGAAGAGGCTTTGTATCCAGGTTGGCATGGTTTGGGAGCATTGGTGATGTACATTCGCCACCATTGGTCTACCCGTTTACTCAGTGCTTGCAAAGATTTCATTGTGGCACCCAACTCAAATTGGCTACAGGGTTTTTGATCTGGCCCAATTTAACTGTGGCCAGGACAATACTCCAGCGGGTTTGGTTTAAGCTGTCGTTTTGCTTACTCCTTCCTAGTTATTAGGAGAATTTAGCACATCTTTAGTACCTCCCAATCTAGACTATCTTAGCGTGACCCGCTCTTTTCTGGATCGCTCCTGGCTCGGAAGTCGGGGGTGGCAGGAGATTCCAGACACTCTAGAGATGGGGATATGGGGATCGGAAAAATCCCCAATTATCGATTACCAAAATTTTTAATTTTTAATGGAGACTAGATCGGCTCCTGACCAACTGGCGAGTAGATGGGCGCTGAGGGTATCTAAGGCTTTAATCCCATGGGGCCAAGGTGTTTTGGGATTTTGAATTTTCTCTGCTAAGAAAATTTGCCAGGGTAGGGGAATGCCGAGACGAGTTTGGTAAGTTCCGCACAGGGTTGCAGCAATACGACTGCTCAGGAACGGTTGTTGGGGATTTTGCTGGGCTAGGGCGATCGCCCCTGGAAAAGATTCAGAACTCTGTACAAAGCTCTCTAAACCGTGAAGCAGGGCAGAGTGAGCGGGCAAGTTATCTAAAGTATTGGGGTGAAACTGGGCTAAGTGAGATCGCCCATCAGCGATTAATTGATGTGGAGTGACAGAGCCTTCAACCAAGGCACTGAGGCCGGTCGCGATCTGTAAGCCCAGGATTTGGCAATCTGAAGATAACTGATAATGGTCGGCGATCGCTTGCCAATTTTCCACCAAGGACTCTCGGTTTTCATGGAAATACAGGGATATCGGTATAATCAGGCCAGTCACTTCCCAAGGCTGGGCAACGGGCAGATCCTGAAACCTTAACATGCCCTGTTGAATAAACTGTTGACATCCTTGAACCACCAAAGTTCCCCAAACAGACTCTGAAATCGGGGAATGAGAATCAGCGATCGCTGCGCCCCAGAGAGCGCCCTGAAAGCGACTAGATAATGGAGTGGTGATGTGCATCAAAACTCAACCCTTTCAACGAAAAGGCTGAGTGAAAGGGGTCACTCAGCCTCATAATAATGATTTACCCAAGACTCAGATCTAAGGGTTTAGTCCTCATAAATCCGACATTCAGCCGCATCGGGATTATTATCACAATATTGTTCAAACCCAGTTTTGGGCTTGACTTGCTTTTGGTGAGAAGCTTCTGCTTGCAGTTCTTCAACCGCATCCCAAGCCGCAGCACATTCAGGTGAGTTAGCCCCTTGTGCATCGCAAACGGCACGAGCTTCAGTTAACTCTTGGTCAATTTTCTCTTCCATCTTCGATTGGGTGTTGTTCGTCATAAGATAGGGTTCTAGATTTTCAGTAAGTGTTCTTCAAGGATACGTTAAACCACTCGGCCCATTTCTGCACTATCCTAACAATTCACAATCGAATCTGAACGAAGGGCACATATTAATTTAATATTAAAACAGGTTTACACAACAGGGGAGTCGAAGATTGGAGCAGATGCAATGGGCAAATGCCTTATCTACCCGTCCATCTCTGGAGGCTGCGATCGCTGAAGTTGTCGAAATAGTCCATCGACAAATGCCCGAACCCGCCTCTATTGCGCTAGTCTTTATCTCGTCTGCCTTTACCAGCGAATTTTCCCGCTTAATGCCCTTGCTGCAAGAAAAGCTCAACACCAGGGTGTTGATCGGCTGTGGAGGTGGAGGCATCATTGGGATGGTCTCTGGCGAGACTCCTGAAGAATTTGAAGATCAAGCAGCCTTAAGTTTGACTTTAGCCCGATTGCCGGGTGTTCAGGTCAATGCATTTTACATTGATACCGAAGAATTACCCGATCTCGATGGCCCTCCCGATCCATGGGTGGAGTTAGTGGGAGTATCTCCCGAACGCCATCCCCATTTGATTCTCTTGGGCGATCCCATGTGCCCAGGTTTGAATGATCTGCTTCAAGGTTTAGATTTTGCCTATCCCCATAGTCTGAAAGTGGGGGGGTTGGCTAGTTCAAGTCCGGTCAATCAGGGCAGTAGTTTATTTTATAACTACGAACTCTATAGCGAGGGAATCGTGGGTTTAGCCCTGAGTGGCAACATTGCCGTAGAGACGATTGTAGCTCAAGGTTGCCGTCCCATTGGTTCGATTTATCAAATTACCAAGGCTGAACGTAATATTGTTTTAGAATTGCAAGAAGAAGAAGCTAGTGGATTTCAGGGCGGTAAAACTGGGGTTCCCTTGGAAATTTTACGCGAAACTGTGGCTAACTTAAGTGAAGAAGACCGGGAGTTGGCCCAAGATTCCCTGTTTGTGGGCGTGGCAACGGATAGTTTTAAGACTGAGCTGGAACCGGAGGATTTTTTAATTCGCAATTTGTTGGGGATCGATCCGAGGATAGGTGCTTTGGCGATCGCCGAACGGGTGCGAATTGCTCAACGGATTCAATTTCATCTGCGGGATGCTTTAGCCTCCCAAGAAGAGTTACAGACTCTATTGGAGCGATACCAGCAGCAATTAGATCGGCAAACTGGGGGCAAGCTGTTCTTGTCATCAAGTTGTCCTTCCAAAGTGGGTGCTTTGATGTTTACCTGTTTGGGGCGAGGGGAAGAACTGTATGACGAGCCGAATGTTGATTCAGGATTATTTCAGAGATACTTTCCATCGATTCCCCTGAGTGGTTTTTTCTGTCAAGGTGAGATTGGCCCAGTGGGTGGTAATACGTTTTTACATGGATATACATCTGTGTTTGCCATTTTCTATCAACCCTAGAGAGGAGCCAGACAGCACAGTTACAAGGAGGACTCACTGGGTTCATCGGATTCTTCCAGGCGATCGCGACCTTGTTCTTTAGCTCGGTATAATCCTCGGTCAGCAGCTTGAATCAGTTGTATGGCTGAACAGTTCTCTTCTGGAAAAGCACAGGCAATCCCTAAGCTGAGGGTAATACGATCGCTAACCTCAGATTGAGCATGGGGAATGTGTAGTTGCCCGATTTCGTGACGAATATTTCGGGCTACGGCGATCGCTCCAATTGCATTGGTTTGAGGTAGAATCACCGCAAATTCTTCTCCACCGTAGCGAGCCACTAAATCTTGGGGACGACGGACCGCTCTCCGAATACCTTGGGCAATCTCTTGTAAGCAGCGATCGCCCTGAAGATGGCCGTAGCAATCGTTATAGAGCTTAAAATAATCCACATCCGCCAGAATCAAGGATAAGGGAGTTTGGGCCCGTTTCATTTGTCGGACCTCCCTCTCCAAAGTTTCATCAAAGTAATGACGGTTTGCTAGCTGGGTGAGGCGATCGATACCTGCTAACCGTTGCAATTCTTGATTGGCATCGGTGAGTTCTTGAAACTTTTGAGTTTGTTCCCACCAGCGTTTCACCCGTTGTACTAGGAGCGTGCCATGAATCGGTTTGGCAATCATATCCACAATGCCCAAATTAAAGGCTTGAGTGACCCAATCTGGATCATCTAGGGAATGGAGCATAAAAATCCCTGGAGTCTCGGAAGTTGTTTGGGCATACCACAGGGTTTGCAACTGTTGACAACAGGTGAGGCTATCGCCATCGGACAGTGAACCATCTAATAAAATAATATCTGGCTCCGTTTCTTCAGCCAGGCGTAACCCAGCTATTGCTCCATCCGCTTCAGTGACAGCATAGCCTTGATTGCTCATCAGGGTACGGATCTCACAGCGTAGTTGAGCATCTTCAGAGATCGCCAATACCCTGGGAGGATTTGCGGCATAGGGATTGCCCCGTCCTCCAGAAATTAATTCAAAGGGGCTGCCAGGTACAGGAAATTTGATTGGGGATGAATGATGGGAATCGATAGAAAATAGCATTTCCGAATCACTTGAACTCTACTATTCTACTATCGAACATCCCTTGAAGTTTCTCAGTGATAGAACTATCGAAAGAGGGTGATAGTACCTAAGTTCTGTGAGTGACTGAGCTAAAGCCTCGCAAGTGAGCGCGATCACGCCCTGAAAATGCCAATATAGAAGGAGTGAAAGTTCATGCTAGGGAGTGATTGCCCGTGGATGAGTTGCGAGTTGAGGAGCTTGAGCGCTTAAAGCATCGGGTTCGAGAATTAGAGGCAGAAAATAAAGTTCTACGAAGAAGGTGTAGGAATCTTTATTGGGGTGAGGGGAGAGCTGCAAGATCGGTAAGTAAGAACCTTGAGTCAGAGCAAGACGTGGAGTCTGGGGTTCAAGAATCCAGGGTTGTGTTAGATAAAGAAATGCAGATACGCTCTATTTTTCAGGCGATGCAGGATGTGGTTTTGGTTTTGGATGCCGATCTTCAGGAAATTGAGGTCATTCCTACCCATCCGATGATTTTCGCCCATCCTCAGTGGGATATTGTCAATCAGACTTTGGAGTTGTTTTGGGATGGAGACCAAACTGAGATTTTTCGCAGTCAAATTGAGCGATCGCTTGCTCGTCAGTATCCCGTAACGTTTGAATATAGCGTGCGCCAAGGCAATCGAGATTTATGGTTTACGAGTCATATTTCGCCGATTTCTAAGAATTCGGTTGTTTGGGTGGCACGGGAAATTACAGATCGTAAGGAGGCAGAGCTGCGACTTCAGAATATTCGGGAACAGCTCGAGATGATTGTGGAGCAGAGAACAGGAGCGTTGCAACGATTGAATGCCGAGTTAGAGCAGCGGGTACAGGAGCGCACAGCCCAGTTACAGGAAGTCAATGAGCAGTTGCGTCAGGAAATTGGCGATCTCCACCACGCTCAGGAGGAATTGAGGCGCTCTAAGCAGTTGTTGCAATTGGTGATGGATAATAGTCCTCAATTTATTGTTTGGAAAGATTTAAATTCGATGTATTTGGGCTGTAATCGGAATTTTGCCCAGTTAGCCGGGTTATCTACCCCAGAAGAGATTGTGGGGAAAACCGATTATGATTTGTTTTGGACTCGTGACGAGGCAGATGGGTATCGACTCGGCGATCGTCAGGTGATGAGTTGCAATCACCCGGAATATCATCGCATAGAAACCAAGCTGGAAGAAGATGGTACTCGTTTATGGATTGATACCAATACGATTCCTCTCTATGATGCCAAAGATCAAGTAGTAGGGATTTTGAGAACCTATGAAAATGTCACCGAACGAAAGCAAATTGAAGAGCAATTACGGTTAACTCAGTTTACTCTCAATCGCCTAGGCGATATCGTTGTCCTAATGTCTACTGAGGCACAATTGTTTTATGTCAATGACTCAGCTTGCCGAACATTAGGATATGAGCAATCGGAGTTATTAAACCTGAAATTTTATCAGATTGATACCTTCTATTCGGCTGAGAGCTGGCAAGATCGTTGGCAGGAATTACGTCAGTTAAAATCTCTAACCTGTGAATCGATTCTTTGGACAAGCAATGGAGCGCCTGTTCCTGTAGAAATGCGGATGAATTATTTAGAGTTTAATGGTAAAGAATATAATTGTGGGATTTTTCGGGATATTTCCGAACGCAAAAAAGCCGAGGAAGCGCTGCGGGAAAGTGAGGAGCGATTTAGAGCAATTTTTGAGCAGGTCGCCGTGGGCATGGCAATTGTGACTTTAAATGGACATTTTTTCCGAGTTAATCAGAAATTTTGTGATATTCTCGGATATAATCGCCCCGAAATGCTATCGAGAACGTTTGAAGATATTACTGCTCCAGAAGATTTAGGGAAATTGATGGGCACTATCGATCGTATATTGATCGAAGATAATCCCAGTGAAACCCTAGAGAGTCAATATATTTGTAAGGATAACAAAATAGTTTGGGGTCATGTCACGATCTCCTTAGTCCGCAAGACTTCTGGGGAGAATCATTATTATATTTGGGTATTTGAAGAAATTAGCGATCGCAAACAAGCCGAAGAAAAACTTAAAGCTTCCCTGAGAGAAAAAGAGGTTTTACTCAAAGAAATTCATCATCGGGTTAAAAATAATTTGATGGTGGTGTCTAACCTCTTAGAGTTGCAGTCTGAATATCTAGAAAATTCTAGTCTAATAAAAATATTGTCAGACAGCCAAAATCGAATTTATTCGATGTTATTAATCCATGAGAAATTGTACAGGGCCGCGAATCTAGATCGTGTCTAACTGGATGATTACTTAGAATCTTTAGTCGAAGGATTACTAGCTTCCTATCAAGGTCGAGAACAAAATGTTGAGTTGATCTTAAATTTAAATTCCATTCACCTGAATGTTGAAACAGCTAATCCTTGTGGATTAATTGTTAATGAATTAGTCTCTAATGCCTTAAAACATGCCTTTCCTAACAAACCGCAAAACCATCAAGGTATCATTTGGGTAGGACTAGAAAAAAATGAAGATCGGGTCATCACTATAGAGGTAAAAGATAATGGGATTGGATTGCCAGCTAATTTTGATATTTGCCAAGTGGATACCATGGGATTAGAATTGGTCTGCACTTTGGCAGAGCAATTAAAAACCAAGCCAGAAATAATTTCCGGTATAGGAACTCATATTCGCTTGAAATTCTTGGAACTCAAATATCCTCGGAGGTGGTAATTATGGGTAGCATTAAGATCTTAATTGTAGAAGATGAATTATTGATTGCTCAAGGACTCGCTAGCAAATTTAAAAAACTGGGATATCAGGTCATAGATATTGTCGCTTCTGGAGAATAAGCTATCCAATATAGAAAAATTAATCAGCCAGATTTGATCTTAATGGATATTGTTCTAGAGGGAGATATGGATGGTATTGAAGCTGCTCAAAAAATCAATGAGTTTCAGTCTATTCCGATTATCTATTTAACGGCTTATGCTGATGATGACACCCTGGTGAGAGCAGAAGAGACCAATTATTATGGTTATTTACTCAAACCCAGAAGTGTTGAATGTTAGCTTAATGCCGAAAAAAAGAGGATAAAATATGGTATTCTATCCTCAAATATTCAAATAATATTCTCGCCTATGCTAGCTTCCTTTACCAATCTTGTCAAACCCATTCTCAAGTCATTGTCTC
>NZ_JAGHZH010000189.1:0-34743 GCF_017746885.1 Roseofilum sp. SBFL
ACACATGGCTCTTACGCTCCCCTCTATCATAGGCCCCCACGGCTTTATGTCTTAGGTCTATACTATAAGCTGATGGCATCATCTCACGATCGCTAACTTCATCTTTCTATTATGTCCTAACTCTCCCTTTCACTGCTATAGAAAAAATACAGCCAAAGGTGGCGATCGCCCTTTCTGAGGATCTCGATCCAGCCATTTTATCCGCATTGAGAGCCACCAACACCCAAGTGTTTTTAACCGGAAGAGATGGAGCCATTCAATGGAATTCTCAACGAGGATTTAGCACAACTTCTAATTCACAATCTCAGAACGATTTTGCATTTTGAATCAAATAATCCCTTAACCAAAGTTCATTTATGGGTTAAGGAGTTGAAAAGGGCGAAAATGATGCGATCGCCTATTCTCCATTACCCCAATGGCTCCGGTAAGGTGAGGTGGCGTGGGTGAACAAATTTACCCTCAAAGTTGAGAGCTTTGTCTTGGAACGTGCGAGCGTTGGACAGATCTTGGCGCAGTTGGGCCCGATCCAGAGGGTCGGGGGTGTCGGCGATCAGGTGGATGAGGAGGCGGGTCGCCAGATCTCGTCCAGAGACTTGGATACGTTTTTTGGTGGGGTTGAAAAGGATGCCGTACCAGAGGGATTCAGAGCGATCGATGTGACTGAAGCCGCCTTGAGTATCGTAAGGGCAAAGTTGGCTAAAGATGCGGGTGAGGCTGATGTGATGCTGATACACGAGGATACCGATCGCGCGAACGAGGGCAATTTGACCCACAGGGCGAAACAACATATGACCTTCACCATCATAGCTTTCAAAGCTGAACCGGCGCAGGTCAGTACTCAACGCTCCCATTTCTAAGGCTTGGTAGCTGGGCAGAGTAGCAAGATAGTCAAAGAGGGTGGAAAAAGTGGCCAGAGCTTCTTCGAGTTCTTCGTCTTCCGGGCGTAGGGGAATCAGGCCTTTTTCCGTGGTTTTCCAGTGGAGATAGGGATGCTGGAGATAGGCTTCAGCCATGTCTTTGAGGGCAGGGAGGGTGGTGAGAACGGTGGATTTAGTCGAGACGGTGGTGCTATCGAAGTTCACCCTGGGGTAGCGATCGCCTTTTGCTTTCAGCAGGGGGTGGTTAACAGCAATACGACGGGCGACAATAGAAAATCCGTCATCTTCATTCAAGAGCGCCAGTTGACCAGCACTCAGGCGCACCGCCATCAGGTTGACATGGACAAAAATCGAGCGGATGCGACTCCTAGCTTGGTCGCGGGTTTCGCCAGCGAGAACGGCGGGAATAATTTCTAGACCGATGGTTTCTTGGCGCAGGCTTTGCAGTTGACTGGGAGTGATGGGGTAGTGCTGGCAGAGATCTTCGGCTGTGATGCTCGAGCCAGTGGGCTTTTTGTTTTTCTTATATTTGGGTAGGGAACCACTACGGATCAATTCCATCAAACCTTGGATACCCATCAGCCGATGTTGGCCGTCGAGGGCAAAGATAGAGAAACTAGGGTCGACATTGAGTAGTCCCAGAGTTTGGTCGCGGTTAAGGGGAGTAAATTGGGCGGCTGACTCAGTGGCGAGATCTCCATTCCATTCTGGAGCATAGGGTTCTTCGATCCAAGGAGCGCCGATCGCCGCGAGCAAAGGAGGGAATTTGTGGTTGGGACGGACAGCGAGATATTGGGCTAAGGGAGCTTGGCGCGACCAGTCGAGGGGGCGCTGTTGCAGTTGTTCAATGGTTTCAGCATCCCGGATCGGATTATGGGTTTGGGGGTCAATTTTTTTTTGAAATAGGGGCAGTTGGTGGGCGAAACGAACCCGATTAGAGAGCCATTCGAGGGTCACAGAGGCCAGATAGGCTTGGCTTCCTCCCATTTGGGTTTTTTGTACGAAGAGTTGGTGCGGGTGGCGATCGAGTTCGTCGAAGAGGGTCATTGGGGAATTAAGTAATGAGTAATAAGTGGGGGAATTAAAGTTAAAGTTGATTATCTCATTGATATCAGCCTGTTGTTTAACCAGCATTGTGGCCTCTGCACGGGTCTGCGTGCTTTGTGTCCTCCTATTCCCTGCTCCCCATTCCTTATTCCCCATTTTTAGGCCAGGTTTAGCGGTACAATAGCCTACGGTTAGCTAAAACGGCGGGAGAGCAACGCGCTCTGCCGTTATCAAGTGTTCGTTATTCTCCCCTGATCATGCCTAAAGTTCTCGTTTGCGACCCTATCGATCAAGCTGGAATTGATATCCTATCTCAAGTTGCTCAAGTTGACATCAAAACTGGCCTTCCGGTTGAAGAACTCATGAAAATCGTTCCGGAATACGATGCCCTCATGATTCGCTCAGGAACCCGTGTCACCGCAGACATCATCGAAGCAGGTGTACAACTGAAAATCATCGGTCGTGCTGGGGTCGGGGTTGATAATGTAGATGTTCCCGCAGCAACCCGCAAAGGGATTATCGTCGTGAATTCACCAGAAGGCAATACGATCGCCGCTGCTGAACATGCTCTAGCCTTAATGCTATCCCTGTCCCGTCATATTCCCGATGCTAACGAGTCCCTGAAAAATGGCCAGTGGGAGCGAAAAAAGTTTGTTGGCACTGAAGTCTATAAGAAAACCCTAGGAATTGTTGGATTAGGCAAAATTGGCTCCCATGTGGCCACAGCCGCTAAAGCGATGGGAATGAAGCTCATTGCCTTTGATCCCTTTATCTCCGCAGAACGGGCGGATCAATTGGGCTGTCGGCTGGTGGATATGGATGTTCTCATGCAAGAATCCGATTACATTACCCTCCACATTCCCAAAACTCCAGAAACGGCGAATTTAATTAATGCCGAGTCTTTGGCAAAAATGAAACCCACTGCCCGGATTATTAATTGTGCCAGAGGGGGGATTATTGATGAAGTTGCCTTAGCTGAAGCCTTGAAAAATGGTCAAATTGCTGGTGCAGCCCTCGATGTATATGCCAGCGAACCCCTAAGTGAATCTCCCTTGATGAAATTAGGTAAAGAGGTGATTTTAACGCCCCATCTAGGCGCTTCCACTACGGAAGCCCAGGTCAATGTCGCGGTTGATGTGGCCGAACAAATTCGGGATGTGCTTCTGGGACTGCCTGCACGCTCGGCAGTGAATATTCCCGGACTGCATCCGGATGCATTGGAACAGTTGCGCCCCTATTTGCAATTGGCGGAAACGTTGGGTAATCTCGTCAGTCAGCTTGTGGGAGATCGCGTCGAAAGCCTCAATATTCACCTACAAGGGGAACTTGCCAATAACCAAAGTCAACCCATTGTCATTGCCGCACTCAAGGGTTTGCTCTCACGAGCGCTGCGGGAGCGTGTTAATTATGTAAATGCCTCTATCGAAGCTCAAGAGCGAGGCATTCGCGTGATTGAAACCCGTGATGCCAGTATCTGCGATTATAAGGGTTCTCTGTTGTTGCAAGCGAAAGGCCCCTCAGAAGAACATGAGGTAACCGGTACACTCCTGGGTGATGGCGAAATTCGGATTACTATGGTTGATGGATTTCCGATTAACGTACCGCCCAATCAACATATGCTGTTTACCCGTCACAGAGATATGCCAGGGATTATTGGTAAAATTGGCTCTCTGTTAGGTAGTTTTAATGTCAATATTGCCAGTATGCAAGTCGGACGGCAAATCGTGCGCGGCGATGCAGTCATGGTACTGACGATTGACGATCCCTTACCTGAGGGTATTTTAGAGGAAATTCTCAAGGTTGCTGGAATTCGGGATGCCAATACAGTGATGTTGTAGTCTTTAGGGACGTAGGAGCGAAAAATTTTTCGCCCCTACAGCCTGGGTTGAAGTACAGAAACAGGGTTGATCCGATCGCCCAACAGACCCCAATTAGGTTAGGATGAGACCTAATTAAGCAACCGTGATGGGCACACCTGCAAGCCAGCAACCATGAAAGCCTGGGAATTTCTGATTCAAAAAGACGGCGATCGCGCCTGGTTACCCCTAGAACCCCCTAGCGTAGAAGTTTTAGAGGGACAATATCGTTTAGTCCTGCGCTCTAGCTATCCGCAAACGGCGATCGCCATTCACCTCAGCTACCAATTGCAACCCTCCTCCCCTCCCCAAGTTCAAACCCGTCAGCACCACACCAATAAAGAAGGCCTGATGGTCGTCTTTCCCTACACTTACCTGAAACCAGGACTATGGGAAATTGCTTGTATTGCCCATCCTCCAGATCGACCCCCCCAAAGCTATCAAGTTTCCCTAGAATCGTTATGTCTAGATCCAGAACCAGATGAAGTAGAAGAAGAGATAGAACCCGAAGCACCCCAAGAACCCGAAGAATCCGAAGAATCCGAAGCCTATGATAGTAGCTTCTTTGACGTTCCTCCTCCCCCAAAACGACCCAAACCGACCCCAGTTTTAGGCTCTTCATCATCCTGGGAAAACCTGGATCTGTCCTCCCTGGAACTCATTCTCGATCGCACCATGTATGTGCAAACCAGCAACACTCCCATTACCATAACAGGGCAGTTACGCAGCGATCGCCCCCAAACCTTTCCCCAACCCATCGCCCTGCAACTGGCCGTTACTCTGCAAAATCCCCAAAACTTGGAAATTCTCCAAGCACTTAAGCACCAGCTTATTGTGCAAAGCCTACCCATCCCCTTTGAATACAGCTTTAACTTACCTCCCTTAACCTCCCTGTGTTTTATCCTCGGACAAGCTCAACTCTTTGAGTCCTGGATAACTCCAGCTCTCCCCGCTCAAGTCCCCCAAGCTCCCCCAACACCCCTCACCGAAATCCAATTTAGTATCACTACCGGTTTGCAACAACTTATGGAGGCCATTACCAATCGACGGGATACGGAAGAAACGACCAAACCATCCATTCTTCCCTTCCCTCTAACGAGCGACCCCATACCTCCACCTGCCACTGTCAACCCTCCCGCCGTCAACCTCGACTTATTTAACATCGCTAAAGAGTCCCCACCAGAGACCGATCAACCCTGGAAAGCGTCCGCATCCCCTTCTCTTCCTCCCCAACTGTTTCCCCCCTCTGACTCTCCCAAAGTCAAATATCTGCAATTACCCTCACTCCAAGGCATCCAACCCCCTCCCGATCGCAATTTACCCCAACTTCCCCCTTCATCTGAATCCCCCAAACCAAAGCTCAATCTCACCTTACCCCCCCTGAATCTCAATCACCAAGCCCAGGAAGAAACGCCCGAACTCCCAGAAATCTCTCCCCCTTCCCCCGTAGATGAAGCATTTCACTCCCTACATCTGCAAGATAAATTTAGCGAGCGACTCAACGATCTAGCTAAAGAAGCAGAAGATTGGGTAGAAGAGAATACTGACTCAGAAGAAGAAGAGGCGATCGCGGCAGACTTTGAAGAAGATAATGTGATTGAAGGCGAGTTAGTCGAAGAGGACTCTACCCATAGTTTAGAAGGTACCGCCAGTTTTCCCTTGCTCCTCGCGCCAGCAGAAGAGTCCCAAGAAATTGTCTTAGATCGGAGCTACGCCCAGCCAGATATTGGATCTGAGGCTCTAGAAGAACCATCTGAACCAGAAGCCCTATCTTTTCCAGCTCCTTTACCGACTCCCCTCTTGGAAGCGCCAGAGCGAGATTGGATCGCTGAAGAAATTATTCCCATTAAAGCCTCTTTAGCCACGCGATCGCCCCATATCCACATTAAATACTGGTTAGTAGATGCCCAAACCCGTACCCTCTTAGAAGAACCGCGCTGGATCGTCGATCTAGTTCCGGATGGTCGAGATCGTCGCAGTATTGTATTTAACTTTACTGTTCCTAAAGGAGCCATGGAAATCCAATTTGAGGCGATCGCCGTCGAACTGATTGACCAACGGGAAAGCCATAAAACCAGTTTCCGCCGCCTGATCGTTCCCCCCAACTTACACCAAGTCACATTTGAAGAACTCGAACCCTAGGGCAATTCCTGGTGCAATTGCTAAACTAGGAAAAATCTCATCAGTAACTCGTAACCCATGTCCTTAATCTCCAAACTTTCCTGTATCAGCCTAACCTCCCTCCTGGTTAGCTTCATCTCCCCTGCATTAGCTCAACTTCCCCTTACTCCTGCCAGTTTTGAAGACTTCCTTCCCACCCTGTTAACGCCCCTCGAACAACAAGCTTATCAGGCGATCGGACAAGAAAAAGCCCTAGAATTAGCCCAACAAACATGCAGCGCCTTAAACTCCGGACAAACCCTCGAAGAACATATAAACACGGTAGCTCAACAACTTGCTACAGAAGGCGTTACCGAAGCCCAAGCCCAAGCTGTTGCTGGATTCAGTAGCAAAGTCATTGTTGCTGGCATTGCCACCCTTTGCCCCGAACACCTCACCAACTTACAACAGCTCGAAATTCCTCTTCGTTAAAACACTCACCAATCAACAGGGAAAAGCATCTCATTCTCTGTTCTAAATCACTAATCCCCAACTATGTCCATTATTCTCACGCTGACCGTTGTTGTTCTTGGTTTAATTTCTTTCATTAGTGAATGGCTTCCTGCCGATATTACCGCTCTCTCCATTGCCATTGCTTTAATGTTACTGGGACTGGTCACTCCTGAAGAAGGAATTTCTGGCTTTAGTAATCCTGCTACAGTCACCGTTATGGCCATGTTTATCCTCAGTTCAGGAATTACCAAAACCGGCGTGATTCAAGTTGTTCGGAACCGGATAATCCGTTGGGCAGGAAATAATCCCTCTCAGCAAGTTTTCGTCATGGGTTCAATTGTCGGGCCCATCTCAGGATTCATTAATAATACCGCAATTGTAGCCATCTTTTTGCCGATTATTGAAGAATGGAGTAAACGCCAAAAAATTTCACCCAGTAAGCTGCTCATTCCCTTATCCTATTCCACAATTTTAGGCGGATTGCTCACCTTAATCGGCACATCAACAAATATTCTCGCCAGTGGTGTATCGGCTCAACTCGGCTATGGTGAATTTTCAGTCTTTCAGTTTACCAAATTGGGAGTATTAGTATTTATTATTGGTCTCACCTATTTAGCTTTAGTCGCGCCCAAATTACTCCCCGATCACCAAACCTACCTCGTAGGAGAAGATTATAACCTCAAAGACTATGTCAGTGAAGTCGTCATTAGTCCGCGATCGAGCTTAATTGGCAAGACGTTACAAAGAACCAAAATTCAGCGTAAGTTTGACTTAGATGTACTCGAAATCATTCGTGATAAACAGCGCTTTTCCCAACCTCTAGGAGATAAAGTGCTAAATGCCGGTGATATTCTGGTGATTCGGAGCAGTCGAGAGGAATTACTAAAAATTCGAGAATCCAGAGGGCTTGAAATTTTGGCTGATGTCAAATTTCAAGAACAACCTATCGAAAAAGTTATTGCTTCAGGAGAAGAAAAAATTGCAGAAGTTCTCATTTTATCTAATTCACGATTGATTGGAACAACCTTAAAAGAGTTGCGATTTAGACAACGCTACAATGCGACCGTCTTAGCTATTAGAAGAGGGGCAGAATTTGTTCAAGGACGACTCGGTAAAATACGATTGAAATTTGGAGATTTGTTATTGGTTCAAGGGCCAAGACAGAGTTTTTTGGGTTTACAAACGACCCGCGAATTGCTGGTTTTAGAAGAAAAGCCAGTAGATATTTCAAGGCGACAAAAAGCAAAAACAGCCCTGGGAATTACAACCGGAGTAATTTTGTTAGCCGCTTTTAATATCTTGCCGATCTTAGTCAGTTCTTTAACTGGCGTAGTGTTAATGATTATGACGGGATGTTTAAAACCAGGGGAAGTTTATGGGTCTGTGCGCTGGGATGTCATTTTCCTCTTAGCCGGTTTAATTCCTCTAGGTATAGCGATGAATAAATCTGGGGCAACTCAATGGTTAGCTCAAAAATTAATTCATTTAGGAGGGAATTTTTCAGGTTATTGGATACTGTTTTTTTTCTTTATTATTACTTCCCTGCTCACCGAAATTCTTTCCAATAATGCCTCCGTTATTCTGATGTTACCCATTGCGGTAGAAGTCGCTAAAACCCTAGACTTAAACCCTTATGCTTTCATGTATGCGGTTGTTTTTGCCGCCTCCAATAGTTTTATGACTCCGATTGGATATCAAACGAATGCCATGGTGTATAGTCCAGGAGGCTATAAGTTCTTTGACTTTACCAAAGTAGGCGCACCCTTAAGCATCTTAATGATGTTTACGGTTCCCTTATTGATTAACTTTATCTATGGTTTATAGGGAATGGGTAATCGGTAATGGTAAGCATTCCTTACGCACATAAATACAGTGTCGCGTGGCTTCACTGAGCGGAGTGACAAAGGCATCTATCCAGATTAACTTTCCTCTAAAACTGTTTAGGGTTTGGTTGAAGGTTTTTTCCTCGTCCTGAGTCCAGCGCCCTCGATATAAAATGACTAGCCCCCCTGGTTTCAAAAAGGGAAAGGCATACTGTACACAGACTTCAGCTTTGGCTACAGCTCGGATTAAACAAAAATCATACTGTTGATAATAGTCCGGTTGATGATGGATCTGTTCGGCTCGGCCCACAGTAGCCCTAATATTGGGTAACTTTAGGGTGGCGATCGCCTCTTCTAAAAACAGGATCTTCTTTTGCGTACTATCGAGCAAGGTTAACTCTAATTGCGGATAAATTGCTCCTAAACTAAACGCCACCGGAAATCCCGGAAATCCTCCCCCAGTGCCAATATCCAGACCTCGTAGGGGTCGATCTGTAGCCCAAGGTTGGAGCGGTAAATCTTGCGGTTGAGAGGAAGATAGAGCAAACGCCAGAGGGCGAATAGAATCCCATAAATGCTTTTCCCAAAACTCGGTTGCTTCCGTAATGCGGGTTAAATTCATGTGGCGATTCCCCGCTAAAATTAAGCCATAGAGCTGCTGGAATTGATCTAATTGGCTGGGGGTCGGTTGCCAACTCATCGTCTGTTCCCAAATCTCCAGAGAAGGAGGTAGGGGGGGAATGGATTGGAAAATCTCCATTGGTCACAAGTTAAGGTTGTCAGCTAGTTGTCAAGGAGGAGGCCATAGGCAATAGGCATTTGTAACAAGTTAACGCTGTAAGCTAATCGATGCCATGGAACCAATAACAAGGGGGCTAAATTTCCTAGCCCCTGTAACACATCAGGAATTAACCTGATTGTCGCAATTTACGCTTCCTCGTTGTTTAACAAGTTCTGAATCTGATTTAAAGCGGCTGCACCAATATTGAAAAGGGCCCATCCTCCAGCTATCGCTATCGGTAGCAAAACGACGACTACACGCCAATCCATAGTGTTCTCCTCCAAATTCAGTAAAGTTTTTTATCGATTTATCTTACTTCTAGTTTTACCGCAAAGTGAGACGCTTGTGTACTCTCAATTGCTTATGTCCCCAAATCTGGGAAACAGTCGTGAATAGCTGGATGGACAATATGATTATTCTTGATATTCACGCCCTTGGCTAAAGCAGGATTTTGCTTCAGAGCACCAACTCCTGCATGGGCTAATTGCAACACATAGGGCAGCGTCGCATTATTCAAGGCTTGGGTTGCTGTCCAAGGCACTGCTCCCGGCATATTGGGGACACCATAATGGACAACCCCTTCTTCTATATAAATGGGTTGGGTGTGGGAAGTGGGGTGTAGAGTTTCGATACATCCCCCTTGGTCAACGGAAACATCAATCAGCACAGAACCCGGTTTCATTCTCCCCACCAAACTACGGGAAACTAATTGAGGGGCACGACGACCTAAGACTAAGACCGCACCAACAAGCAGATCTGCCTGGGGAACCACTCGTTCAATTTGGGCCGAATTGCTATAGAGCAGTTCCACTCTTGAGTCAAACAGGGTTTCTAGCTCTGCCAGGCGCTCCACATTAATATCTAGAATTTGGACTTTGGCTCCCATTCCTATGGCAATGCGGGCTGTTTCTGTACCAACGACACCGCCGCCAAGAATGACGACTTGTCCGGGACTAACTCCTGGAATACCGCCTAATAGAACTCCTCGGCCTCCCTGTTGTCGCTCTAAGAAACGGGCCCCAAACTGCACAGATAGCCGGCCAGCAATAACGCTCATGGGGGTGAGCAGGGGTAGGCGACCATCTGGTAATTCTACGGTTTCATAGGCGATCGCCAACGTTCCTGATTTTATTAATTTTTCCGTTAAGGGGCGATCGGCCGCCAAATGCAGATAAGTAAACAATAACTTTCCAGAAGTCAAAAACCCATACTCAGAAGCTAACGGTTCCTTTACCTTCACCACCAACTCCTGATCCCAGGCCAGATCTGGAGAAGGGACAATTTTTGCCCCCACATCTAAGTAATCTCCATCCGTGAACCCAGCCCCGTCACCGGCTCCAGTTTCCACAAAGACCTGATGACCCCGTTCAGTCAACACCCGCACACTACTAGGGGTGAGTCCCACCCGAAATTCTTGATCTTTCCGTTCTTTAGGAACTCCGATATCCATCAATTACCTCTTCATGCTGAAATCCCTCTAGATCCAGCTTATATCAATTAAAAATTAAAAATGGGTAAGTTGGGTGCAGATTGGCTGACTACGAGGGGATACTGGACCTAGAGGCTTCTGCCTTTCCTACTTCCTATTCCCTCTATTCCCTGGGGAATAGCCTGTATTACTTAGGATCTAAGGTTTGAAGTTGTACTCCTCCAGAAGAGAGATGTGCTATATAACTGCTCTAGGGTATCCCTGATTGAGCAGAAAGGACTCAAATAGCATTATAATTAGGGAAAATATTAAGAATTGTAAACTTTAACGACTTTTATCCTCAATGATGGTTGAACTCAAACCCACTGTATCCCCTAAACTCCCCCAACCCAAACTTGGATTTAACGATTATGCCGAGCGCCTCAATGGTCGAGCTGCCATGGTCGGTTTTATCGTCACTCTAGTTATTGAATATGTTACCGGACAGGGTGTTCTAAGCTGGTTAGGATTAAATTAAAGGGGAAGGCAATAGGCCCAGTCTCTTGTGAGCGCGAATCTTCATAGAGAAGCGATCTGAGTACAACAAGTAGGGGCAAAAAGATGCAAGCCCCTACTGCCTTTTCTAGAGCGCTTGGCGCTCTAGCTAATCCCGATTATCCTCCATCGGATCGTAGATTAGCTCTTCCTCTTCCAAATCTAAATCCATATCAATCGCTGGCTCGGCCTTTTTCGCTTTTCCTTTCGGGGTTTTACGCTTTTTCGTCCCGGTCTTCTGGGCGTTCGATTTTGGATCTAAGCGGTAGGCTGTGCGGTCATCGACCACCAAATCCTGCAAATCATCCACATCCGATTCTGAATCATCAAACATCGGATAGGACATATTCCGGCCAGTCGGGGGAGAAAACTCATCAGACATCACCCCATATTCGGAATCATCCGACTCACCCGAATATCCATGGCCAGGCAAGAAGCTGTCGGATAGACCCGATCCCACAATTTCGTCATCGAGATCCCCCCTCGTATCATAATCGGGGGCAATTTGGCCCCTAAACCCATCCTCATAGGCATTAAACCCAGTTCCGGCTGGAATCAAGCGCCCGATAATCACATTTTCCTTTAAGCCCCTCAACCAGTCCGACTTACCCTCGATCGCCGCCTCCGTCAGCACCCGCGTCGTCTCCTGGAAACTCGCCGCACTAATAAAGCTATCCGTGTTCAAAGAAGCCTTCGTAATCCCCAGCAGCACCGGAGTATACCGAGCCGGCGCTCCCCCCGTAATCGACATCGCCTCATTCACTTGCTCCACTTGGTATAACTCCATCAGTTCCCCCGGCAACATCGTCGTATCTCCCCCATCATCCAGGCGCACCTTAGAAGTCATCTGCCGGACAATCACCTCAATATGTTTGTCCGCAATATCAATCCCTTGGGACTGATACACCCCCTGCACCGCATCCACCAAAAACTGTTGCACCTCAGCCAAAGCCGCCATCGCCGCCTCGTAATGGGACATTCCCTGCTCCAAATACCAGCCGAACTTAATCTCCAGCAGTTCGTGGGGATTTTGTTGGCCATCAGAAATCGGGCCTCCCGCTTCGACTCGTTCCCCTTCCACCACCATTAAGCTCTGGCCCGGCAGCAGCGTATACGTCGTCAAAGTCCCATCAATTTCCACAACCCGGATGGCTCGCACATCATCTTCCCCTTCCACCGTTTGGATTTCCCCAGGACGACGGGCCAAAACACAAGCCTCCTTCGGTTTGCGCGCCTCCAGCAGCTCCTCAATCCGGGGCAGACCTTGAATAATGTCACCGGTTTTGGCCCGCTCAAACACCAGCAGCACCAGTTTATCCCCCCGTTGCACCAGTCCCCCATCGCCCAGGTGCAGAACCGCACCCGGAGAAACTCGGTACGGACGAGCCGTACGCAGCACCAGAGTTTTGTCCGTCGGGTCAATGAACTCAACCTTGCTCGACTCTGGAAGCCGAATGCCCGGCGCAACCTCCTCTCCCGCCACCAGTAGGTCTCCTTCCTTCACCTGGATCTCGTCCATTTGCTCTTCCAGATCTAGGGTTCGGCGATCGCTCCCTCGAACCACCAGCAACCGCCGAACCTGCTCATCCTCCTCCCGCAGCCCAGCAATTTCCCCCGGGGAATTACACAAAATCTCCGTCGAAGCAATCACATCCCCAGCCCCAACTTCAGCCCCATCTTCAACCAACAGTTGCGTCCGGATTTGTCCTTGGGTTAGGTCTGCTATCCCTTCCCGGCGAATCAATAGAGACTCCAAAATCACCAACTGGAGGCGCATCACTTCAATCACCTCCCCCTCCTCCGTGGTTTCGTTCAACTCTGGAGCCGGCACCAGTTCAATATCGGCCACCAGTTCTAAGCCCTCCAAGGAACTTCCTTTCGCACTCGAGGTCTCACCCGCATAATCCGGGTTAATCTCCAGGATTAAGTGGGTGCGCACCAAGTCTACGCCTTGAACGGATTTAATCCGCTCGCCATCTTTGTAGGGCAACCGTTGGGCGGTGCGCAGTTGGATCAGGTCTTTTTCGCCCGTGGAGGTAGACGGCCCCGGAGGACTATCCGAGACGGGGTACTCCGCCACCGGGCGCAACAGGGCACCCATGCCTTCTGGGGTTTGGACGATTTCTAGGGTGCAGAGCTGCTCGACCTCTTGGCCCATGACCACTTCTGGAGGACGAACGATGCCTTCGGTAGGCATCTGTTCGGGGTCGGTAATCAGATGGAGTGTGCCCGGTTTAATGATGATTTCCCGCAGGATGTCGTTTTTCTGCACCACCGTGACGATGCCAGAGGTTTGGCAGAAGATATCTTTGACCACTTCCGTTCCGGCTTCGACATATTGGCCGTCTTCGACCATCAGCAGGGAAATATCTTTGTTGACTTCATGGGACTCTTCCGGAATCCAGAGTAGGGTTCCCCCTTTGACCACTTCTTGGCCGTATTTGCTCGTGCCGCTGCGCCGTTTCGTTTCAATGCCAGCATAACGGACGGTTCCACCGGTGAGGGTGCGATAGCTCTGGTCAATCAGTTCCGCGACGACCTGGCCAGAGGTAACTTTGCTTCCGGGGGTGGCGAGCAGGGAAAACTGCTCGCCCTCGCGGGTCGTGATCAAGTAGATTTCCTTACTACCTTTGTCTTTAATGGTGACCGTTGCTTGGTCTAGAGTGACTTGGGCAGTAATAATTTCTACTTCACGCCCTTCCGGTCCCTCCGGCAGGCGCACCAGTCCACCGTGTTTGGTGGTGATGGTACTCATGGCCAGGACATCGAGCGATTGCACCCGGTCTTGGTTTTTGACCACGGGTTTGGCATCGGAAGGCAGGTTATAGACTTCTCCAGATAAGACCCAAATCAGGCCTCCTGTCCGGGCAATAACGGTGGTTGCTCCTTGGCGATCGCGTTTTTCTTCCGGAATGATGCCTTCAAAACAGACCTCTCCGGCAATGTCGGTGCTGACATCCTTCGTTGCCCGCTCCGTCGAACGGCTTGCCGCCCTCGAAGGAGGCGTATTGGCAATAATCGTCCCCGGCTTAATCATCTGCCCATCTTCCACCAGCAGACGAGACCCCGCACTGATGGGAATTTTGTGGATATTATGTTTCTTCTTCTGGTCAAGAGCGCCCGCACTCTGCTCGGTCTCTTCGCCCTCCAACTCCCGGATTTCCACATCCACAATCAGCTCGAGTACACCTCCGGTTTCTACCCGAATTTCTTGGCCCTGTTGGGTTTTGATTTTACGGGTTTTGACTTCGGCATAGTTGATTTTGCCCCCAGTGGGAGCGAGGATATCTCGGGCAGCCCCGGAGAATACCCCCCCCGTATGGAAGGTTCTCATGGTGAGCTGGGTACCGGGTTCGCCGATGGATTGGGCGGCAATAATTCCCACTGCTTCACCCAAATCGACGGGGGCATGGTGGGCCAAACTCCAGCCGTAGCAAGCCTGGCAAACGGAGCGGGCGGCTTCGCAGGTCAGGGGAGATCGCACTTTGACCGTTTTCGTGTGTTTGGCCACTGCTTTGGCTAGGTCTTCACTGAGCCAATCATTGCGCTTGGCCACCAACTCCCCGGTTTCCGAGACCACCTCTTCAGCCAAAGAGCGACCCAACAGGCGATCGGCTAGGGGAATCAGGACGCGATCGCCCTCGCACATGGCTTCGACGGTAATTCCCCGGGCTGTTCCGCAGTCGAGTTCGCGAATAATCACATCTTGGGAGACATCCACCAAGCGCCGGGTTAAATATCCACTATCTGCCGTCCGCAGGGCCGTATCAACCAGACCTTTTCTGGCTCCGTAGGAGGAAATAATATACTCGGTTACCGTTAACCCTTCCCGGAAATTGGTTTTAATGGGCAAGGAAATAATTTCCCCCTGAGGATCGGCCATCAGCCCCCGCATTCCCACTAACTGACGCACCTGGGAAATATTCCCCCGTGCCCCAGAAAACGCCATCATATACACGCTATTCAGGGGATTGGTCGCCTTAAAATAGCGGACCACTTCATCCTTGAGGGCTTCACTGGTGGAGTTCCAGGTATCAATTACCCGTTGAAAGCGTTCTACTTCCGTAATTTCACCTTTAGAATAGCGCAATTCAATTTCGCGGATTTGTTCTTCAGCAGCTTCGAGTAATTCTTGTTTGGATGGAGGAATCTGCAAATCATCTACACTGATACTGACTCCAGCACGAGTGGCGAAGCGAAAGCCCAGATTTTTGAGCCGGTCTGCCATTTGGGAAGTTCGAGCGCTACCGTATTGGGTAAATGCAGCAGCAATCAGTTTTTTCAGTTGGCCTTTATCAATAACGCGATTTTTGAAGATCATGGGAATTAGGGAATGGGGAATAGGAAATAGGGAATAGGGAATGGGAAATAGGGAATGGGGAATCCCTCTATGACCCATTCCCCTTCTGCTGCGTGAAGCACTTATTGGTCAGAGAAGTCGGTAGAAATCGATTCATAGGTCGGTCGATTGGGCGATCGCCGGCCAGTTCCTTCTTGCATCAAGTCGATTTCCACATCGCTGGAATCTCCATCTTCACGAGTCTCGACTTTATGCACTCCAATGTCTAAACAGAGGGATTGCAATTCTCGCATCAGCACTTTAAACGATTCTGGCGTTCCTGGTCGGGGAATGGCTTTACCTTTAACAATGGCATTGAGAGCCTCATTTCGGCCTTGCATATCATCAGATTTCACGGTCAGCAACTCTTGCAAGGTATAGGCTGCACCAAAGGCCTCAAGCGCCCAAACTTCCATTTCTCCGAACCGTTGTCCACCCTGTTGGGCTTTTCCACCCAAAGGCTGTTGAGTCACCAAGGAGTAAGGGCCGGTTGAGCGAGCATGGATCTTATCATCTACTAAGTGAACCAATTTCAGCATATAAGCTTTACCCACCGTAATCGGGCGGTCAAAGGCCTCACCTGTGCGGCCGTCAAATAACTGGATTTTGCCTGCATTTTTGGGGTCATAGAGCCACTCTTTACCCGTGTAATGGGCAGCTTCTTTGAGCTTGTTATGCACTGTCGCCCTAGACATTTCCCGGCTGTGCATTTCATCAAAGGGTTGCAGCTTAAACCGGCGCTCTAGGTTTTCACCTGCCCATCCCAACAGACATTCAAATACTTGACCCACATTCATCCGGGAGGGAACCCCTAGGGGATTTAAGACGATATCCACGGGGGTGCCATCGGGCAGGTAGGGCATATCTTCCAGGGGCAAAATCCGGGAAATAATCCCCTTATTCCCATGTCGTCCTGCCATTTTATCGCCCACTTGGATCTTCCGTTTTTGGGCTACATAGACGCGGACGACCATATTAGCTCCAGGGGGCAATTCATCCCCTTCTTCACGAGTAAAGATACGCACGTCTACCACGCGCCCCTTTTCACCGTTGGGAACTCGCAGGGAGTTATCGCGGACATCGCGGGCTTTTTCACCGAAAATGGCTCGGAGGAGTTTTTCTTCTGGGGGTTGGTCGGATTCCCCTTTAGGAGTCACTTTACCTACGAGGATATCCCCAGATTCTACCCAAGCGCCTTTACGGATAATGCCGCCTTCGTCTAAGTTCCGCAGGGAGTCTTCACCGACGTTGGGAATTTCGCGGGTAATTTCTTCAGGGCCAAGTTTGGTTTGCCGAGCTTCAATTTCGTATTTTTCTACATGGATGGATGTATACAGATCTTCGGAAACCAGACGCTCGGAAATCAGGATTGCGTCCTCGTAGTTGTAGCCTTCCCAAGGCATGTAGGCTACTAGGATATTTTGACCTAGGGCTAACTCTCCCCCTTCTGTGGCACTGCCGTCAGCCAGAATTTGACCGACTAAAACGCGATCGCCTTCATAAACAATGGGACGCTGAGATAAACAGGTATCCTGGTTTGACCGTTGATATTTTTGCAACTGATATTCAACGATCTGGGGAATCGCTCCTTCTGAACCCTCCTCCGATGTTTCTGGATCGGAAGTGACCTGAATCCTGGTTGCGTCTACAAAGCTAACGACACCATTGGTCTTGGAGACAATGACCATGCCGGAGTCGCGGGCAGCTTGGGGTTCCAGACCTGTCCCCACTAAGGGTCGCTCTGGCCGGAGTAGGGGTACAGCTTGCCGTTGCATGTTCGATCCCATCAGGGCGCGGTTCGCGTCATCATGTTCTAGGAAGGGAATTAAGGAGGTTGCCACCGAGATAATCTGTACGGGAGAAACGGCTACATAGTCCACCTGGGTGGGGGCGGCAGTTGTAAATTCCTGGCGATAGCGCACGGGAATAATTTCTCCTAAGATTTTGCCCTCTTCATCGCAAGAAATGTCTCCAGGAGCTACCTGGAGGTCGTCTTCTTCATCCGCCGTCATGAAGAGGGGCGCTAGGTCTCGGCGTACATATCCGTTTTCTACAGGATAGTAGGGGGTAGCAATAAAGCCGAATTCGTTGACCTTGGCGTGGGTGGCTAAGGAACCTATCAATCCCGCGTTGGGGCCTTCTGGGGTTTCAATGGGGCAGATGCGACCGTAGTGGGAGGGGTGAATATCCCGTACGGCAAAGCCCGCTCGTTCGCGGGTGAGTCCTCCTGGTCCTAGGGCGCTTAACCGCCGTTTGTGGGTCAGTTCCGCTAGGGGGTTGGTTTGATCCATAAATTGGGAGAGCTGGGAAGAGCCGAAAAACTCTTTGATCGCAGCCACGAGTGGCTTAGGATTGACCAGGGAGGTGGGAGTGAGGGAGTCGGAGTCAGAAACGGTCATCCGTTCGCGGATGATACGTTCTAGGCGATTTAAGCCGACTCTGACTTGGTTTTGTAGAAGTTCACCCACGGAGCGAATTCGCCGGTTTCCCAGGTGATCGATGTCATCAATGCTACCGAGATCGAATTCAAGGTTAATCAGGTAGTTGATGGCAGACATGATGTCTTTGGGGGTGAGGACTCTGATGCTGGCGGGGATAGTTAAGCCCAGTTTTCGGTTCAGTTTATAGCGCCCAACTTTGCCGAGATCGTAGCGCTTGGGGTCAAAGAATCTAGACTCTAGGAGTTGTTGTCCACCGTTGACAGTGGGAGGTTCTCCAGGTCGCAGTTTGCGGTAGAGTTCGAGGAGGGCTTCTTCGTCGGAGAAGTCTCCTTCTTTTTCGATGGTTTTTTGGAAGTAGTCGGGGTGGCGCAGACCTTCTAAGATTTCACCGGTACTCATGCCTAGGGCTTTGAGTAGGACTTGGGCGGAGAGTTTGCGGGTTTTGTCGATTCTTACCCAAACAAGGCCGTTTTTGTCGGTTTCAAATTTGAGCCATGCGCCTCGGTTGGGAATTAGGGAGGCATTGTAGGTGCGACGGCCATTTTTGTCGGTTTCGGACTTGTAGTAGACTCCTGGAGACCGGACAATTTGGTTGACAATTACCCGTTCTGCCCCGTTAATAATGAAGGTTCCGCGATCGGTCATCAAGGGCAGTTCGCCAATGAAGACTTCTTGTTCTTTAATTTCTCCCGTTTCTTTGTTGATTAGACGGGTGGGCACGTACATTTGCACGGCATAGGTTGCGTCCCGGCGTTTGGCTTCGTCTACTTCGTATTTGGGACGTTTGAGTTTATAGTTTTTGCCAATAAAATGAAGTTCGAGTTTTCCGGTATAGTCAGAGATGGGAGAGAAGCTATCGAGTTCTTCAATTAATCCTTCTTCTAGAAACCAGCGAAAGCTTGAGCGTTGGATTTCGACCAGATCGGGTAGGGTAAACTGGGTGGAAGTTTCGGTAATCTGATTCATTATCAAGAGTGGGTAATTAGCTA
Organism: Roseofilum sp. SBFL; assembly: GCF_017746885.1. Taxonomy (NCBI): domain Bacteria; kingdom Bacillati; phylum Cyanobacteriota; class Cyanophyceae; order Desertifilales; family Desertifilaceae; genus Roseofilum; species Roseofilum sp. SBFL. Next base: position 18,731 of record NZ_JAGHZH010000189.1, read on the forward strand.
GGAAAATTCAGGGAATAGGGAATAGGGAATAAGTTTTTCCGTGTCTGCGTGTCCTTTTCTCCACGCGTCTTTGCGTGTTCTGTGTCTGTGTGTCCCTCTATCTTCCGATACCCCCATCCCCCTCCATCTACAACGTGGGCAGTTGGAAGAGGGTTTGGGCGTTTTGGGTGGTTGAGAGTGCTAGGGTTTCTAAGGGGATGTCTCGCAGGGAGGCGATCGCCTCTGCCACATAGCGAACATAGGCCGGTTCATTCCGTTTGCCTCGTTTGGGGACAGGAGCTAGGAAGGGACAGTCGGTTTCGATCAGGAGGCGATCGCTGGGCACCATTTGACAGGATTCTTGAATTTGAGTGGCTTTTTTAAAGGTGACTGTGCCACTAAAGCTAATATAAAACCCTAGGTCTAAAAACCATTGGGTTTCTTCTGGTGTTCCTCCCCAACAATGCATCACTCCTTTGAGTTTTCCATGGGTTTGGTAAAATTCTCTCAGGTATTCGGCTAAGGGGGCTGCTGCATCCCGACAGTGAATAATCACGGGTAAACCCAGTTTATGGGCAATTTCCAGTTGCGCCTCTAGGGCTTGCTGTTGTTGCTTTCGGTTACTCGCTTTGTAAAAATCTAAGCCTGTTTCCCCGATCGCCACCACTTTGGGATCGCTTTGGGCTAAATTGAAAATTTGCTCCCCTATTTCTGGAACCCAATCCTGGCTCTCTAGGGGATGGAAACCAACGGCAAAATAGAGTTCCTCATACTGGTGGGCTAAGGTTTGGATACTTTCAAATTCCTTGGGGGTCACACAGGAATGGATCAATTGAACCACTTCGGCTGTAGACCATCGGTTTCTTATATCGTCTCTTTCTTGATTGTACACATCAAAATTGATGTGTACATGGGTATCGATTAACTGCATGATTCTCCCAAATTTCAGGGTTTAACAAGCACTCTCAAGGGTCAGCAATAGCCGAAACCGCTTTACCCAACTCTCGATCATTAACCGAATCCTGGCGATCCGGCCCAAATTTTCAGGAGGACAATCTTGGGCTGATGACCCAGGGGGAAGGAGTTTGGGGTGAATTGACGGTGGGTTAGGAGATGAAGTTACCCCAAACTGACAGGGGATTAGAATGGGAAAGGCTTCAGGAGGCCGCTGGAGTTTCCAGTTTTTTCAGCGCTTTGGCTAGACGGGCTTTACGACGAGACCCAGTGTTCCGGTGAAGTACGCCTCGTTTTACCGATTTATCAATTTTGCTGTACGCTTGATTCATCAGGGTTTGAATTTCCTGCGCTTTTTCTGGGCTAGGGCTGGCGCTTTGCTCTTCAACGGCGGTAAAGAATTTTTTCATCAGAGTCCTTACCGCAGATTTATAGGCTTTGTTCCGGAGACGATTACGTTCAGCAATTTGAACGCGCTTGATAGCAGACTTGATGTTAGGCACGGTGTTTAAACTTGGGGTAACAGTAACAGCATTCGGGATAGACCCGATATTAAGATTAAGTGTCAGACATTCGAGTATAGCATTTATTCTGCTCAGTTGGATCTTACCCGACCCGTCAAATCCACGTTAAGCTATAAGATGACGATGACCTGGATTAAGGAGGTGAAACCCTTGGGTTGCTTCTGGAGTCTGGGTTGCGTCAATGGGGAGACTTAACGTGGCAATCAATCTAACCTATGCTGAGAATTATTAGCCAGCGATCTGAAGCAGAAGCAGAATTACGGCGGATTTGCGATCGCACCTTTGATGAGGAAATGGTTCATAAAGAGGCGACGGTTCAGCAGGTGCTGCAAACCGTAAGGCGCAACGGCGACGGGGCCCTTTTGGACTATACGGAAGAGTTTGATGGCCAACGACTGGAGGTGAGTCAGTTGCGCGTCAGTGCCCTGGAATTAGAGGCAGCCTATCAGCAAGTGGATAAACCGTTGTTGGATGCCATTGAGTTGGCCAGTCGTCAAATTGAAGCATTTCATCGCCAACGCGCTCCTAAGTCTTGGGTCCATTTTGGGGAACATGAAGTGGTGTTGGGCAAGCATTATACCCCGGTTGACCGGGCGGGAATTTATATTCCGGGAGGACGGGCCGCTTATCCGAGTACGGTGTTGATGAATGCAATCCCAGCTAAGGTTGCCGGTGTCCCCCGAATTGTCATGTGTACGCCACCTGGGTCTAATCAAGGCATTAGTCCAGCCGTGCTGGTCGCTGCTCAGTTGGCTGGGGTGGATGAGATTTATCGGATCGGAGGCGCTCAGGCGATCGCCGCCTTAGCCTATGGTACACAAACGGTTCCCAAGGTGGATTTAATTACGGGGCCGGGAAATATTTATGTGACGCTAGCCAAGAAAATGGTCTATGGGGTCGTGGGAATTGATTCGTTGGCGGGCCCCTCGGAAGTGCTGGTGATTGCCGATAGTGAGGCGAACCCGGTGCATGTGGCCACAGATTTGTTGGCCCAAGCGGAACATGACCCGATGGCGGCGGCAATTTTAATCACGACTGACCGCACGTTAGCCAGACAGGTGGCTACGGAAGTGGAGCAACAGCTCATTAACCATCCGCGACAAATTCTAACGGAAAAGGCGATCGCCCATTATGGGTTAATTGTGGTCGTTGAGTCTTTAGACGAAGCTGTAGAACTCTCCAATTTGTTTGCTCCTGAACATTTAGAACTGGAAGTCGCCGAACCCTGGGATCTCCTCCCTCAAATTCGCCATGCTGGAGCGATTTTCCTCGGCTATTCGACTCCAGAAGCGGTGGGAGATTATTTAGCCGGGCCCAATCATACTCTACCGACTTCAGGAGCGGCTCGCTATGCCTCAGCCTTGGGGGTAGAAACCTTTATGAAACATTCAAGCTTAATTCAATATTCCCCCACTGCTTTAAATAAAATGGCCAGCGCCATTATTACTTTGGCTGATGCAGAAGGGTTGCCCTCCCATGCCCATTCTGTACGGGTGAGAACTTCTTCTCCAGAGCAAGATTAGGGCGTTATGAAGGAGCAGAATCATCCCCAGTTGTATCGATGGCTCAAGGAGCGAATTAGGCGATCGCCAGGGGGCAAAATTACCTTTGCTCAATATATGGAATCGGTGCTATATCAGCCTGAATTTGGCTATTACAGTGCCTATCAGACGGAAATTGGCAAATTTGGCGATTACTTCACTTCGGCCAGTCTAGGGGCCGATTTTGCCCAGCTTTTGGCCTGTCAATGGGTGCAAATGTGGCAGATTTTGGGCTGTCCCACTCCCTTTTCAGTAGTAGAAATGGGCGCAGGAACCGGACAAGTGGCGGCCGATGTCTTAAGGTATTTAGAAACCTATGATATCGCTTTTTTTCAGAGTCTCGATTATCGGATCGTGGAAAAATCTCCGGGATTAAGGCAGATACAGAAACAAAATTTAGCGCCTTGGTTCGGGGAAACCCCGCGAGTTCAATGGTGCGACTGGACAGATTTAGGTTTGATTCAGGGCTGTTTTTTTTCTAATGAATTAGTCGATGCGTTTCCGGTGTCTTTAGTCGTGCGTTCTGGGGAGAAGCTGCAAGAAGTGTTTGTTACCTTGGACGATCGAGACAATGTGGTGGAGGTTTTAGGGGCGTTATCAACCCCAAAATTAGCTCGATATTTTGAGAATTTGGGCATTGATTTATGCTCGGATGCTTATCCAGAGGGCTATCGCACAGAAGTGAATTTAGCGATGCTAGACTGGCTAGAGGCGATCGCCACCCGCTTAGATCGCGGTTATGTTATTACGATTGATTACGGATATACTGCCCAACGATATTATCAACCCAGGCGCACAACAGGAACGTTACAATGTTATACTCGCCACCATCGCCACGATTGTCCCTATATTAATATGGGCTATCAAGATATCACCGCCCATGTCGATTTCACCAGCCTAGAGCATGAGGGCAAACGCTGGGAACTAGAGCCATTAGGGTTTACAGAGCAAGGGTTATTTTTAATGGCGCTGGGACTCGGCGATCGCCTGACAGCCTTATCAGAAAGTTCCCTTTCTATTACTGAACTGTTTAGCCGTCGAGATGCTTTACATCAGTTAATCGATCCCCTGGGTTTGGGCGGGTTTAAGGTATTAATCCAGGGGAAAGGATTAAGCAAACAGGAGAAAGGCAATGTCTTAAAAGGTTTAGCCCATCCTCGATCGGTTTAAACCCTTTGAGATCTTGTTGATAGAGTTAAATCGGGAAAAAATACCGTACTCAACCTGTTAGACAGATCCAAAGACTAAAGCACTGGTTAAAAATCTCTCCAATGGGTTCTATAAGATTCAACCCCCGTAATAAAAGCGGATTTCTTTCTCCTTTAATGGGGCAAAGTCGACATCGAGTAACTTTTGATTGAGTTCATCTTGAGGTAAATGCTTGGCTCCGATGCGAACAATGCGCGATCGCATCGTATTACTGACTCCACTGCGTTGGCGATTAGCTTCCAAACCCATAACGTTATGATATAACTCTAACTTGGCTGGGGGAATGGGACTGCCATCTAAATCAATCCCTTGGGCGATCGCCACATCCACTGCATGCGCACCCGTTATTTTCTGTTCTTCTGAAGCCATTTTTATCATTACCTTCACATTAAAATCAGCTTACAATAGGCCAAAATATAGAGTCAAGCGTTGAGCGCAAGTTTTATAAGGTTAGCTTTTATAGTACGAAGCGCTAGAAAATAGGAAATAATCACCCATTACCAGCGCACAATGCCCTAAAAACTAGGATTTAGTAGAATTATTTAACCGACGAGCTAAAAGTCTTGATTTTAAAGCTATCTCAATTCTTTCCAAAACCTTGGTCATCCCTGTAGTATTAATCATTTCTGGGGTAAGATCCACATTTTGAGCGGCTTGCATGGCTTTTTCTGTTAGAGCATGGCTAGCATAACCCGTAATAATTAAAACTAAATCAGCACTGGCGATATGACTTTCCATTTGTTGAGCCATTTGTAAGCCATCTTGAGCTGTACACCAATTTAAGTCCACTTTAGATGCTCGCAGGCGATTCTTAACTGCTGTTGCTAATTTATCATGGCCTCCAAATACCACAACTTTCCCCTCCAAAAGCATGTAGGGATTCGGTTGTTTTTCCGATACCCGATGGCGAGTTTTGGGCTGAACATTACGAGGCAATTCTACCCTGGCTCGGTTTTCCAGGGCTTTTTCGTAGATAAAATTTAGGGTTTGTTCATGAGAGCCTCGCAAGCGAGCAACGGGCCCTTCTTTGCTATATAAATTGATTTGATGAATGAGGGATTCAATTACATCCTCTAACGCTTGAATAGCCTTGAGGTCTTGAATATAGGGGCGAATGGCAACGGCTGCATCGGTAGCACTATAAAAGTCTTCTTGTTCAGAAATCATATCGAGCAAATCGGCTTTTAATTCTTGCCGCCAGCGATAGGTTTGCTCGGCTAATTGTTCATCGAGTAAGCGTTCTTCATTCAGAATGAGTTGGCGATCAGCAACTTGGGCCGCTAAAATAGGGGCTTCTTCAAGTTGTTGACGTAAATCAGCGGCTTTTTCTTCTAACTTTTGTCGGGTAACACTATCGCCTAAACTGAAATTATCAAAGTCAGTGAGGATTTTTTCTACATCTGCTAATAAAGGTTTCAGTCGTTTTTCAATTTCAGCCACAGCAGATTGAACCTGTTCATCCCGTTGTTGCTCCAAACGGGTGGCTTCAAGTTCAAGTTTGGCTGCTGATAATAAGTCTTGAACTGAGTTTTCTAAATGATCTAATTCTGAGATATCCATATTCATGATCGATGGAAGATAGGTAAACGTTACTGGGGTCTGCCTTGGATGTGTCCAACCTACGCCGTAACCATCCAAAAGAGATATTAAGTTTATCTTATGATCTTATCGTTGATTGCGGTCAGACTGGTAAGTTAGCTTTAACTGTTTATGTCTTCTGGCGATCGGTGTTAGGATAAGTGGGGAGTGGGTAAAATTTGGAGAAAAGGAGTGTTGGTTCACGATGAAGGCGATCGCTCCATTTTCCCAGACCCTCTGAATCCGATCAACCCCATCAATCATGCAGTATCGACGATTTGGCAGAACCGATATCCCGATGCCTGTCTTCTCCTGTGGAGGAATGCGCTATCAATACAAGTGGCAAGATAAGGCTCTATCGGAGATTCCAGAAGATAATCAGAAAAATCTAGAAGCGACCATTCGCCGTGGGTTAGACTTGGGAATTACCCATATCGAAACGGCTAGGGGATATGGTACATCAGAGCTACAATTGGGTCAGATTTTACCGAAACTGCCCCGCGATCGGTTCATTATCCAAACCAAGGTTTCTCCCAAAGCCGACCCCGAAGTTTTTCGCCAAAACCTCGAAACTTCCCTTCAGAACCTGCAACTCGATACCATCGATCTGTTAGGCATTCACGGAATTAATACTCAAGAGATTATCCATCAAACGGTTCGTCCTGGAGGCTGTTTAGAGGTGGCTCGCGAGTACCAAAAACAGGGCAGAATTCGTTTTATTGGCTTCTCCACTCATGGCCCTACGGATATCATTACCCAAGCGATTGAAACCGGTGAATTTGATTATGTAAACCTCCATTGGTACTACATTAATCAACGTAACTGGCCGGCTATTGAGGCGGCTCAAAGGCATGATGTGGGGATGTTTATCATTAGTCCTTCGGATAAAGGAGGACAACTCTATAAACCGCCGCAAAAACTGGCGAATCTTTGCGCCCCTCTGAGTCCGATGGTGTTTAATGACCTGTTTTGCCTCAGTCATCCTCAAGTACATACCCTGAGTTTAGGCGCAGCCTGTCCGAGTGATTTTGAGGAGCATCTGAAGGTCTTACCCCTGTTGGATCGGGCGGATGAGGTCTTACCGCCTATTCTCCATCGTTTAGAGGAAGCGGCGATCGCCACTTTAGGAGAAACTTGGTACAAAACTTGGCATGTTGGCCTGCCCACTCCCGAACAAACTCCCAACCAGATCAATATTCACACCATTCTTTGGCTCAGGAATCTAGCCCTAGCCTACGATTTAGTCGAATATGCCAAAATGCGCTATAACCTGCTCGGTAATGGCAGTCACTGGTTTCCCGGCAATAAAGGCAATAACCTTAATGTTGACCTAGCTCCCTGTTTAGCCAACAGTCCCCACGCCGATATTATTCCCAAACTGCTCCAAGAAACCGACCAATTGCTTGGTGGGCAAGAGGTCAATCGCCTATCCCAGTCGTGAGATTGATTAAAAATTAAAATATGCAGTATCGACGATTTGGCAGAACCAATCTGCCGATGCCTATCTTCTCCTGTGGAGGGATGTGGTGTCACTACACCTGGCAAGATACCCCCCGATCCAAGATTCCAAAAGATAATCAGAAAAATCTAGAAGCGACCCTTTGCCGTGCTTTGGAGGTGGGAATTACTCATATTGAAACGGCTAGGGCATATGGGACATCAGAGCTACAATTGGGTCAAGTTTTCCCAAAACTGCCCCGCGATCGCCTCATTGTGCAAACCAAGGTTTCTCCAAAGCCAGATCCGGAAATCTTTCGCCAAAACCTGGAAATTTCCCTCCAGAACCTACAACTCGATATGATCGATTTATTGGCTATTCATGGAATTAATACTCAAGAGCTGATCGATCAAACTTTGCGTCCTGGGGGCTGTTTAGACATAGCCCATCAATACCAAAAACAGGGCAGAATTTGCTTTATTGGCTTTGCCACCCATGGCCCTACGGATATAATTACCCAAGCCATTGAAACCGGTGAATTTGACTATGTAAACCTCCATTGGTACTACATCAATCAAACCAACTGGCCAGCTATTGAAGCAGCTCAAAGCCAGGATATGGGTGTATTTATCATTAGTCCTTCAGATAAAGGGGGGCAACTTTATAAACCGCCGCAAAAATTGGTGGATCTTTGCGCTCCCCTCAGTCCGATGCTGTTTAATGACTTGTTTTGTCTGAGTCACCCTCAACTGCATACTTTGAGCTTAGGTGCAGCCCGTCCGAGTGATTTTGACGAGCATTTGAAGGTCTTACCCCTGTTAGATCGGGCGGATGAGGTCTTACCACCAATTCTCAGTCGTTTAGAAGAGGCGGCGATCGCCACTTTAGGAGAAACTTGGTACAAAACTTGGCATGTTGGCCTGCCCACTCCCGAACAAACCCCAAACCAGATCAATATTCCCACCATTCTTTGGCTCAGGAATCTAGCCCTAGCCTACGATTTAGTCGACTATGCCAAAAGGCGCTATAACCTGCTCGGTAATGGCAGTCACTGGTTTCCTGGCAATAAAGGCAATAACCTTAACGTTGACCTAGCTCCCTGTTTAGCCAACAGTCCCCACGCTGATATCATTCCCGATCTCCTCCAAGAAACCGACCAATTGCTTGGTGGGCAAGAGGTCAAGCGCCTATCCCAGTCGTGAGCAATTAAAAATTAAAAGTTAAAAATTAAAAATTACGTCTGATGTTGGCGTGAGATTGTCTACAATAGGAATCAATGATGAAGTTTACGTCAACATACTCCTATGCCTGCAAAAACCAGCGAAAATTCCGATAAACAGAAGGCCCTCAAAGCCGTTCTCACCCAGATTGAGCGTAGTTTTGGTAAAGGTGCAATCATGCGCCTGGGTGATGTGGGGCGCATGAAAGTAGAAACCATTCCCACGGGGGCGCTCACCCTAGATTTAGCCCTAGGGGGAGGGTTACCCAAAGGGCGAGTGATTGAAATCTATGGTCCAGAAAGTTCAGGGAAAACCACCTTAGCACTCCATGCCATTTCTGAAGTCCAGAAAGGGGGAGGTGTAGCCGCCTTTGTGGATGCCGAACATGCTCTAGATCCCACCTATGCCTCAGTTTTGGGTGTCGATATTGAAAACTTGCTCGTTTCCCAGCCCGATACGGGAGAAATGGCTCTAGAGGTGGTCGATCAGTTGGTGCGATCGGCTGCGGTTGATATTGTGGTAGTAGACTCCGTCGCCGCTTTAGTCCCTCGCTCAGAAATTGAAGGCGATATGGGAGATGCGCCCATGGGTGCCCAAGCCCGGCTGATGAGCCAAGCTATGCGTAAAATCACGGGTAATATTGGTAAGTCAGGCTGTACTGTGATTTTCCTTAACCAACTGCGGCAAAAAATTGGTGTTGTTTATGGCAATCCTGAAACCACTACTGGCGGTAATGCCCTCAAGTTCTATGCCTCTGTGCGTCTCGATATCCGCCGTATCCAAACTTTGAAAAAAGGTTCAGAAGAATACGGAATTCGGGCAAAAGTGAAAGTAGCCAAAAACAAGGTTGCTCCTCCGTTCCGGATTGCCGAATTTGATATTATTTTTGGTAAAGGGATCTCCTCCATGGGCTGTCTTTTGGATATTGCCGAAGAGACTGGAGTGATTACCAAAAAAGGCGCTTGGTACAGTAAAGATGGTAATAATATTGGCCAAGGACGAGATAATACCATTCAGTATATGCAGGAGAATCTTCCGTTTACTCAAGGGGTGGAAAATCAGGTTCGCCAGAAACTCGATATGGGAGCGGTAGTTTCTGCGAACTCTGTAACCCCAGTCAGTGAGGAAGATGCTAATGGACTAACTAATGGTGGTGATTTACCCGATCTCAACGTTGATCTTGAAGAGGAGGAGTTAGAATTGTAGCCAACCTACAGTGAGTAGTGTAGGTTGAATTGGTATTGGGTGTCGTTCCTCAACCCAACCTACACTCTTACGCCCAAAATTAAGCTTGCCAGCCCACTACCCCTCTGCCATTACCTATTACCTATTACCCCATTGGTTTTGGTCACAGCCTGCGGTACTCTAGATCCGGTGAGTCTATCTCAGAATTACTCTTATTTCACGTCCCCTTGACAAGATGTTACAAAACTAATCGCAAACATGAAAATTTTATTTGTTGCCGCAGAAGCAGCACCATTGGCTAAAGTGGGTGGTATGGGTGATGTTGTTGGTGCCCTGCCCAAAGTCTTACGAAAAAAGGGTCATGATGTGCGGGTTTTCATGCCCTATTATGGTTTTTTACCGGATAAAATAGATATCCCAGAAGAACCGGTTTGGAAAGGAACAGCAATGTTCCAAGATTTTGAAATTTATCAGGCTTTTTTACCTAAATCTGATGTGCCGCTCTATTTGTTTGGCCATCCTTCTTTTTCGGGGCGCAATGTCTATTTTGGTGAGGATGAAGGATGGAGGTTTACATTATTTGCGAATGCGGCTGCTGAGTTTGCTTGGAATTATTGGCGACCCAGTATTGTCCATTGCCATGATTGGCACGCAGGCATGTTGCCGGTGTGGTTGCATGAAACGCCAGATATTAATACTGTGTTTACGATTCATAATTTGGCCTATCAAGGCCCTTGGCGTTGGTATTTAGACCAAATTACTTGGTGTCCATGGTATATGGAAGGCCATAATACCATGGCGGCAGCCGTACAATTTGCGAATAAGGTGACGACGGTTTCGCCCACTTATTCGGAACAGATTAAAACCTCAGAATATGGTGAAAATTTAGAGGGTTTACTTTCTTATGTGAGCGGTAAAAGTATCGGTATTTTGAATGGCATTGATACGGAGAGTTATAATCCCCAAACGGACAGATATCTGTATCAGAATTTTAATGCAGATACGTTGGAAAAACGCCCGATTAATAAGGTTTCTTTACAGGAAGAAATTGGCTTGGAAGTCAATAAAGGGGCGTTTTTAATGGGGATGGTTACCCGGTTAGTTGAGCAGAAGGGGATCGATCTGGCGCTACAAATTCTGGATCGGTTTATGGCATATACGGATGCCCAGTTTGTGTTGTTGGGAACGGGCGATCGCTATTATGAAACGCAAATGTGGGATTTGGCTTCCCGCTATCGGGGACGGGTTTCGGTTCAGTTGCTCTATAATGATGCCCTGGCTCGACGCATTTATGCAGGATGTGATGCGTTCTTAATGCCTTCTCGGTTTGAGCCTTGTGGTATTAGCCAAATGTTAGCGATGCGTTATGGTTGTATTCCCATTGTACGTCGTACTGGCGGTTTGGTGGATACGGTGAGCTTCCACGATCCGGCGAAAGAGTTAGGAACTGGGTATTGCTTCGATCGCTACGAACCCCTAGATTTGTTTAGCTCTATGATTAAGGCGATGGAAGGCTTCCGATATAAGGAATATTGGAAAAAACTGCAACAGCGAGCGATGCGCCAAAATTATAGTTGGGATCTTTCAGCAGATCAGTATATCAAGATCTATGAGGAAATCTTCCCGGATGCTCCTCCTCCGCCTCCTCCGGCTCCTAAACCACAGGAAGAAGAAGAAACCGCAGCAGAAGAACCGAAGCCTTCTGCTGGGAGTACCAGTTTATAGTTTTTTGTTTCCTGAGAATGAAGAGACTCTTCTGATTCAATTTCTGATGCAATTCAGGAGAGTCTCTTTTTCATGGAGCTAAGGGGAACAGTAGGAGATGTTGTCCCATTTCTGTTGAAAACTTGTCATTAACCAAACCTTAAAAAAGGAAAGGGTAAAAGCTGTTTTTGCCTTATCTCTCTTGCTTTTACCCCTTGCTTCAAATCTAGTTAACCTGAATTCGGAATAAACAGCGACTCTTTCCTAAGAGTGCGCTCCTATACGAGGGAACGACTCATTGAACGTTACTCGTATCAGATCGAGTCAATCGAGTGTGCGCTCCGAGCAACCACTCCTTACGCGAGGGAGCTGGGGAACTAATCCCCCAAAGAGATCTCGCAATCAAGCCCAACCCATCATCATTATTCCTTCTCTCCTTATCCCGAACTCAGGTTAGTTAGTCTTCTCTCCAGTCTTCTCTGCCCAGTAAATCAACAATGCGATCGCGCAGTAAATATCCGTGGTTTTCTAATTCTAATTCTACAGATTTCCATTCTCGACTGGGAATATAACGGCACAAACTGTAAATAGGCTGTAATCTCTCGACGGAACCCACATCAACTAAATGACGGGCTTCATCTTTAATCATGGTGATTGAGTATTGCAGAGTTGGCATCATAATCCACACCTTTTATCTTATCGGTACAGGGTCGTAATAACACAGGTTAAGTATAAATACTTGAGTCTTTTGCTTCATTCTCCTATTGTGAGGGATATTGGGTATTTTTCCGCAATCTCTTTATGATTTTTAATGATTGGATGTTTGGCGAGCAATTTCATAACTGAGAAAATCATGGGCCATATCCGTTTCGGGAAAAATTGCCCGTGCTTCAGTTAATAAATCTTCCAATTGTAGGGCGTTCCCTGGGGCATATCGGGGACTAAAATGGGTGAGCATTAATTGCTTAACTTTGGCGGCTAGGGCAACTTGAGCAGCCATAGTAGAGGTAGAATGGAGGCGATCGTAGGCTAGTTGGGCATCTTGATGGGCAAAGGTAGATTCATGTACCAGTAAATCAGCACGTTGGGCTAAGTCTACTGCTCCTTCACAAAAGATAGTATCGGTGCAATACACAAAACTTCTGCCCACTTGAGTGGGGCCACAAAGTTTCGCACCGTGAATTTTGCGCCCGTCAGGGAGTGTAATCCATTCTCCTTTTTTCAGTTTGCCATAGAGGGGGCCGGGGGGAATGCCAAGAGACTGAGCGCGAGCAACATCAAAGCGTCCTGGACGGTCTTTTTCTTCCACTCGATAGCCAAAGGCGGGAACTTTATGTTTTAAGGGGCCGCAGATGACGCGATATTCTGCATCTTCATAAATTACACCGGGTTCTACAGTATGCACCTTAACTGGATAGGAAAAGTGGGTTTGGGAATAGCGGATACATCCTTGCAGGTATTCGCTTAGTTTGGGAGGGCCATAAATATCAATGTGTTCCATGCTTCCGGCTAACCCACAACTGGCAAGTAAACCCATCAGGCCAAAGATGTGATCGCCATGCATGTGAGTAACGAAGATTCGCCGAAGTTGGCTAACTTTAAGGTCACTGCGTTGGAATTGGTGCTGAGTCCCTTCTCCGCAGTCAAAGAGCCAGAGTTCAGACTTTTGAGGAAGACGAAGGGCGATCGCCGAAACATTACGCGATCGCGTAGGGACACCGGAGCTAGTTCCAAGAAAAGTTATTTGCACGCTAGGGTATCAAGGGGACTGCTTTCTCTATTTTAATCGAAGAGGTATTAAAGTGGGTTTCATTTACCCGTAACTTTATCAATTTAATTGTTAAGTATTGAATCTATAAATTCTTCACCGGTTAGTCGTGGATGATCGCCGGCTAAATCATAGAAGTGGGGCTTTTGGTCAATGAAGATTTCTCCGGCCAGCTTGAATTGGGTTGAATCATCAAATGTGCCCATCCAAAGCATATACTGATCTGCTTCTTTCAAACGATAGAAAAGATGAGTCCCACAACGACTACAAAATCCTCGCTCTGCCCATTCTGATGAATCAAATCGACTGATATTTTCCTCTCCTTCAAATGTGACTTGACCAACACTCACCGCAAATGCAGGGCCACCTGTCCATCGTACACAGATGTTACAGTGACAAGTATGAACATCAGTTTCCATCCCTTCGGCCAAGTAGGTAACTGCACCACACTGGCAATGTCCTGTTGCTTTCATGGGAACTCCCTGAAATATTTTTTTCACTCTCAAGTGTACCTTTAAAGCGCTATGCGCTGGTAATAAGTCAATAGGTAATGAGTCAATTGTGTTTTTCTTTAAGATTGCCCATTTTTAAGAGAGCGTAACGTTTTTATAATGTCACGAGGGTCAAGACGCTGAGTGTAATCTGCATTAATAAAAGATAGGGCTACTTTACCATCTTGACCGATAATGTAGGTGGCTGGAATAGGTAATTCAAAAGTTTCATCACCATTGTAAGCCGGAAGATCGATGTCAAAGCTTTGATAGATGACTCGGAGAGATTCTGGTAAGCGAAAGACTAAACCATAGCTTCGAGCGATGGAATTACCGCGATCGCTGAGAACATCAAATGTGAGTTGATTTTGGTCAACTGTGCCAGATGAATGATCAAAGGTTTGAGGTGAAATGGCAACGAGAGTCGTTCCTAGATCTTTTAAGTTGGGAGAGATGCGTTCGAGAGCTTGTAATTCCACGTTGCAAAACGGACACCATTGTCCTCGATAGAAGGAAATGACTACTGGCCCGACCTTAAGTAACTCACTGAGGGTGATGGTTTTTCCCATTGTATTGGGTAAAGAGAAGTCAGGAGCCAAGTCTCCGTTTTGACAGGCTTGCTCGATAATCCCAGAGTTCTGTAATTCTTCGGTTGCTTCCTTGAGTCTGGCTTTAATGCTTGCAGAGAGGTTTGCAAAAACAGCTTGGGATGTCTTATTTAAATTTTCGGTTAAACCCATAAATATCCCTTGATTAGCTCACTATCTTGTCTAGAATACTGGATTAAAATTAATCTAGGGTGAGAAATTCTAGAAGTTTTAGTATCCCTGGCTACTCAAATCCCAATAGGCTGGTTTCTTCCTTTCCCTGTCAACGCCCAGCAGGTAGCGCTATAATCTACATCAGGTCTAAATTAAATCAAAATTTTCCCCATTCCCTCATTCCCCACTTCTCACTTCCAATGTTACAACCGGAACAAGTTTTATCGGTTCAATCGACTTCTTCCCAACCTCTAGAGTGCCAGTTACACCGGAAATTGGGGCGGACGGCAGCAGGTCGGCAAACTTGGCTGGCAACAGATTTAAGGGTGAATGAACCAGTAACCCTTAAGCTGTTGGCATTTAATCCCCAGATGCAATGGGATGAGCTGAAGTTATTTGAGCGGGAAGCACAGGTTTTGCAAGCACTCGATCATCCTTGTATTCCCCAATATCGGGATTATTTTTCTTTGGATCAACAGATTGGGGGAGGGGTGCCTTGGTTTGGGTTGGTGCAGGAGTATATCCCGGGGGTGTCGTTGCAGGAGCAGTTGGAGAATGGGACGCGTTTTTCGGAAGAGGAAGTGAAGGAAATTGGGGCTTCGGTTCTGAAAATCTTGATCTATTTACACCGTCTAAGTCCCCCGGTGCTACATCGCGATATTAAGCCCAGTAATATTATGGGCACCTCTATTAATTGCTCTTTCGAGCAATTAATGAGATAAAAAAAGACCGCCTTTTTCCCAAAAGATGAAATTTTATCTAAGAAAACGTAAAAGCTTGCCTCCCATGCACATTACCCAAGCTCCAAATACCTGCTCTACTTTCGCTCTCGTTCTTGATTTTTCTCTATGGCTTAATTTTTGTGCTTCACTTAACGGTCTGTATCTACATCCTTTTTCATGGATTTTACTCTCAAATCCTAGGATTGATAAAGTCCATTCAATTTCTTCACTCCGATAGACGCTATCTGCCCATATCTCTGGATCTGCATTTTCTATATCTATCAGTTTCCCTAATACTTTTGAGTCATAAACTGATGCATCTATCACTTCATATTGGCGAATAATTCCATATTTTTTATCGATACTTATATGATTTTTATAGCCGTAGTGATTTTCACCATTTTTCTTCAACCACCGAGCGTCCAAATCCTTCTGACACAATCGGTTCGGCGTTTCTTTCCATTCTTCAGGAATTTCTCCTTCTCGGATTTATTTATTCTCTTTTCTGCTATTTCTTTGCCTCGGCACAGGAATTAGAGTCGCATCTCCTATTTGCCCTTCTTCCGCTTTATACCCTTGACTTTTTAGATACTCTTCTAATTGCTCAAACCATTCTTCTACTAATTTCTTTTTCGTCAGTTTTTCCTTAAACAACCCTACCGTTTTAGCATCGGGGACTGGATCTTCTATGCCCAGATTTAGAAACTTCATAAACGAGAGTCTATCCTTGACTTAGTCCTCCAATTGATCGTCACTTAAATTGAACAATTTTTGTAGGATAACTAACTTGAACATTAAGATACAGCGCTTCGCGCTGCTATGAGGTACATTGTTGATCGTAGATGTGAGTTGTCATTGCGACCGCAGGGAAGCAATCGCCAAGATTGGGGGATTTTGCGATTGCTTCATTCCACTTCGTTCCATTCGCAATGACTGATC